>JAUXUZ010000424.1 GCA_030680655.1 Phycisphaerales bacterium | reverse complement strand
CGAGCTTCATCGCTTCGGCGAGGTCGTCGGGGCGCGGTTCATCTTCGGCGAGCCCATCGCGCACAGAGTTCACATCGGCGCCGTTGCGGGCATCGAGCTGGAACATGGCTGCGAAGGCCAATCGGCGGACAGTCTTGCTCGATGCCATCTAGCGGTCCCCCTCGTCGATCAACTTGCTTGCCAGCTTGTCCGGCGCGCCGGTAAGCGATGAAAGGTCGATCTCGAACGATCGCTGCGTGCCACCGGTGCGGCGGGCCTCGATGCGCTTGAGCTCGGCGAGCGTGGCCAGCAGGGCGATCATCGACTCCGCCCCCTTGTTGCCGTGCTCTCCTCGCCCGTCACTCTCCCCCGCGCGAGCCTTGGCCTGGGCCGCGGTGTTCACCGTCAGTACGCCCAGTGAGACCGGGGTGCCCGTGACGAGGGCGATGTTCGCCAGGGCCTGCGTAACCGCGTGCCCGAGGACTTCATCGTGGTTGGTCTCACCCTTGATGATGCAGCCGAGCGCGACGACACCATCAAAGGCGCGGCATTCGGCGGCCGCGTTGGAAAGGGCGACCACCTCGAACGCGCCGGGCGCAAAAAAAATGTCGGCCTCTGAAAAAGGAGACCCGGTCGCTGCTTCGAACGCGGCCTTCGCGCCTTCGAGGAGTCTGCCGGTAACGGTCCAGTTGTACCGGCTCACCACGATGGCGATGCGTGGGCCCGGCGTGCGGGCGGTGCTCATCGGTGGGGTGGTTGTCAAAGAGCCTTTGGCCATAGGAACAGCAAGGAGGGCGGATGGGGCAAGTCTGGAGTATCCGGACACTCGACAGGGTCGCCCGGATGCGAGGGCCGGACTTTAGGGGGGCGGCCTGCGGTAAGCACGGCGGCAAACTCCCTATGATCTGCCGACGGCCCCTCAAGGGTGGCCGGGAAAGGCCTCCTCTCGTGAGAATCGCTGCTGACGGCTGGATTGTCATCGTCCCCTTCTTCGCCATCGCGGCGGGGCTCTCGGCTATTGCGCTGTGGCTCTCAACGCCGGTGGGCTGGGCTGTGGTGGCGCTGATGGCGGTGCTGTGCGGCTGGTGCCTGTGGTTCTTCCGCGACCCCGAGCGGAACACGCCGAAGGATGCAGACGCGGTGATCAGCCCCGCCGACGGCGTGGTGATCAAGGTGGACCACGCGCCGCTGCCGGTGGAGGTCTCGACGTTTGTGCCGGAGGTGGGGAGCGCGCCGGTGCAGCGCGTCATCATCTTTCTCAACGTGTTCAACGTGCACGTCAACCGGGCGGTGGCGGGCGGCACGATCCAGAAGATCCGGTACACGCAGGGGAAGTTCCTGACCGCGTCGGTGGACAAGGCCTCGACCGAAAACGAGCGGTGCGCGGTGCTGATGCGCGACCGAGCGGGGCGGCCGCTCGTCTTCAGCCAGATCGCGGGGCTGGTTGCCCGGCGGATCGTCAACCACCTGCGCGAAGGGCAGGAGGTCAACGCGGGTGATCGGTACGGGCTGATCCGCTTCGGATCGCGGGCGGAGATCTTCCTGCCACCGGGATCGACGGTAATCGTTAAAGTGGGCGACAAGACGCTGTGCGGCGAGACGATCCTGGCGCGCATGCCCGCCGCACCCGCCGTGACGGTTGTGCCTTCCGGAGCCCACGCCGCGACTTCGGCCTGAATCCCGGGCAGTATCACCATGAGCACCCCCACCACGAACCTGGAAGCCAAGATGACAGAGCCCAAGGGCGGTGACTCGAACCCGTTCAACGATCCGCTGGGTCGCTCGCGGCGCGAGGTTGAGCTGCGCAAGCTGATCCCCAACATGATGACCGGGGGCGCGTTCTGCTGCGGGCTCGCGAGCATCTACTTTGCGCTCAAGTACAACCCCAACGCGCCCGCGGGGCTGCCGTTTAGCCCGATCCCGGGGTGGTCGCCCGAGAAGCACCTGGCGACGGCGATCGCGCTGATCGGCATGTCGTTCCTGCTCGACGGCTTCGACGGACGGATGGCCCGGATGCTGAAGGTCACCAGCCGATTCGGAGAGAAGTTCGACTCCATCGCCGACTTTGTCTCTTTCGGCGTCGCGCCGGCGTTCATCTTGTTCAAGTGGCGGCTCTTTGAGGCAGAGGAGTTCGGCTACGGGGTATCGGTCATTTACTCGATGTGCGCCGCCATCCGCCTGGCTCGATTCACGGTACAGGCGAAGAAGAAGAACGCCGCTGCGCCGGTCAGCAGGTTCTTCTCGGGCCTGCCGGCGCCGGCGGCCGCGTTCGTTGTGCTGATCCCCGTCATGCTGTCGCTGAGCCAGATTGTCGGTTTGCGCTTTGGCGTTGACTGGACCCATCCCTGGCTGCTCTGGAGCGTTGTCGCCTACACGCTGCTGGTGGCTGGCCTCATGGTGAGCACGATCCCCATGGCGTCGGTCAAGCACGTGAAGATCAGCCGCAGACTGCTGCCGGTGCTGATGGTTGGCGTCGGGCTGATCGCCGCCTGCATGATCAAGGACACGTGGCTTACGCTGAGCGTTCTGGCAGCGATCTACGTGCTGAGCCTGCCGCTGAGCATGTACCGCGCCAAGCAACTGTCGGCGGCTTGAGGCGATTCAGGGAACGAGGATGCGGTCGATCAGTTCAATCGGGTGGATCGCCGCCTGCTTGCCTTCGGTCGCGTCGGCGATCTGGTGCCGGCAGGACGTACCCGTTGCACAGACGACCCTGGCGGTTCCGCCAGGTGCCCTGTCGATCGCATCGATGACGCCGCCTTGATGCGCCGGGAGCCTGGCGATGGCCATCGAGAGATTGAACTTGTCCTTGTCGTAGCCGAAGCTGCCGGCCATGCCGCAACAGCCGGTCGCCAGCGTGGTCAACCGATCACCGACGAAGCGACGGAGCATGGCGGCCGAAGACTCGGCGCCCCAGAGCGCTTTCTGGTGGCAGTGGGCGTGGAGCGCAATGTGCTCCGCGCTCGCACGCACCTCCGGTCGCCTGGGGTGGCGGTCCCACGCTGCGTCGATGAACTGCTCGACCAGCATCGACTTCTCTGCGAGGCGCTCACGCAGCGCCCTTGATGAGCGGCACTTCAACTGAAGCCAGTCGTCCTTCACCGCGCTCAGGCAGGAGGGTTCCAGGAAGAGGATCGCCCCCACCGCCTCGTCTTCGATCAACGGCCGCAGTTGCTCGACCGTCGCGTCGATCGTCTCGATCGCAGCGGGCAGCATACCGACGGAGATCATGCTGCGGGCGCAGCAGCCGTGCCCGGGAAGCATGACGCTGTAGCCCAGGTGCTCAAGCACGCGCCGGGCGGCGAGTCCGATCTGCGGCTCGCTGTACGAGGTAAAACAGTCGCCAAAGAGCGCAACCCGCGGCCCATCACTCCCCGCCGCAGCCCCCCCTTCCCATTGCCGCTTCAGGCTTCTGGCGAAGCGCGGCAGCGGTCGCCGACGGTCGATCCTGAGCACTTTCTCGGCCAGCCACCTTCCTGGCCCGCTCGCAGCTGCCCAGTTCGCAAATCCCGGTGTGAGCGAACCCAGCTGGTTCAACAGCCGCACGTGCCCTGTCGCCCATGCGCTGAGCGGGACACGCCCCTCATGCTTGTATCTCTGCGCGGTGTACTCGGCCTTAAGCCGCGCAATATCGACATTGCTCGGACACTCGGCCTTGCACGCCTTGCACGAAAGGCAGAGGTCCAGCGTCTTGATCGTCTCGGTATCACCCCACGCGGGCCCGACCGCCTCGTCAGCTGAGAGTTGCCCGGTGATGGCGAGGCGCAGGGCGTTGCCCCTGCCGCGCGTGCTGTGGCGCTCGTCGGCGGTGCCGCGGTAGGATGGGCACATGGTACCGCCGCTCTGCTTGCGGCAGACGCCGGCGCCGTTGCAGCGTTCGACGGCCCCCGCAAAGCCGTGGTGGTCGCCGTACTCAAAGTACGTACTCACGCTTGGCACGGTCGGTTTCTTCTGTGCTTCGACTGAGCCGCGCTGCGGCTCGATGCGCGTGCGTTCGACGATCGAGCTGACCGGGCCTGGCGCAACGATGTTGCCGGGATTGAGGACCCCGCGTGGGTCAAACAGCTGCTTGACCTCGCGAAACGCCCGCATCAGCTCAGGCCCGTAGAACCGCTCAAGCAGCGGACCGCGCACGCGGCCGTCCCCGTGCTCGCCGCTCATCACACCGCCGCAGGCCCTGGCCAGGTCGGCGGCCTCGACGGCAATGCGTTGGAGCCTTTCCAGGTCGGCCTCGCTGTGAGGGTTGAGCAACGGGCGCACGTGCAGCACACCGACGGAGGCGTGCGCCCAGAACGCGGCCCGCGTCCCTTCGCGCTCGATGATCCTTCGGAACTCGCGCACAAACAGGCCGAGGCTCTGCGGAGGCACGGCGTTGTCTTCAACAAACGTCAACGGCTTGCGATCACCGGGGAGGCCGTGAAGCAGCGGCTCGCCGGACTTGCGCAGTTTCCAGGCGTTGTTCATGCCAGCGGCATCGGTGACAAGCCTGATCGGCGTGCCCACTGGGAGCACGCTCGCGACCTTCGACAGGCGCTCGCCCAGAGTTTCCTGAGTCTCTTCCTGATACTCAACGTAGAGCACGGCGCGGGGCGGCTGACCGTTGACAGGCGGAAAGGCCCTGACGTACTCGCGGCACTCGATGTTGTGGAGGGCGGCTTCGATGACCACATCGTCAACCAGTTCGACCGCGCTCACACCGGTTCCCAGCAGGGGCAGGACCGACTCGATCGCCCCGTCGATGCTGGCGAAGCTGACCAGCGCGAGGCCTCTCATCTTGGGCAGGCGGGCGAGCTTGAGTCTCGCGGCCACAGTGAGCGCGAGCGTTCCCTCGCTCCCGCAGAGCAGTTTCGTAAGGTCCAGGTCGTCGGGCTCGGCACCCGCGTCAAGCTGCGCGAGGATCATGTCAAGGGCGTAACCAGCGTTTCGGCGGAGTGTCTTTGCATAGCGCTCTCGGATCAGCCGCTCGTTCGCACGCACGATCCGCGTCACTCCCTCCGCGAGCTTCAGCGCCATCGGGTCGAGCCGCCCCGCGCCGGCCTTGAAGACCACCCGCGCCCCGCTGCTGAGGACCGCGTCAATCTCAGCGATGCTGTCAACGGTCCGCCCGTACTTGATCGAGCGAGAGCCCGACGCGTTGTTGCCGATGCACCCGCCCACGCACGCCTGAGCCGCGGTCGCGGGATCGGGGGGGAAGAACAACGTCTGCGTCCCAGCCTCGTGGGCCCGGCGCGCCAGTTCAGCGTTGATCTCATCGATCACGCACCCGGCTTCAGCCCAGACGGCATCACCTTCGATCTGGCCAAGCCGTCGCATCGATGCGCTCGTGTCGATGACAACCGCTCGGCCGGTGCACTGACCGGCCAGGCTGGTCCCACCGCCGCGCGGCAGCACACCCAGGGTGTGCTCGTCGCACCAGGCGACGGCCCGCTCGACACCCGTGGCATCGTCAGGAATGACCACGGCCAGCGGCTCAACCTGATACATCGAGGCATCGGTCGCGTAGAGCAGACGGTCGTGCCTGCTCAACCTGAGCGACCCGTGCCCGGAGATGGCCGCCGCCAGCTCTTTGGCGAGCGTGTCGGACAATCCGGCACCCTGGCCGGCAGAAGGCGAAGAATTGTTCAGCACGGGGAGCTGCATGGATCGATGACCATCAATCGGCCCGGACTGGCCCCACACTGGACCACTTACCGGCCCGGCCTGCATCCGGGGCACGGTTTGGTCACAATAGTGAACCGATCAGGCCTCCAGCCCGTCCAAGTTCGGAACTTTCAGGAGCAACCCATGCCGATTCTCTCACACGCCAGATTAACCACTCGCACGCTTGTCCTTACCGCAATCGCCGGGCTGAGCCTCTCCTTTCCCACGCTGGTGGCCGCGCAGCAGCCATCTGGCCAGGCAAAGCCGCAGCAGACTGCGGCCGAGGCCAAGGACCTCCCCGTCACCGACATCACGCTTTACCGCTCAGGAGTGGGGTATTTTCTGAGGAAGGGCGTGGTCGACGGGTCCCAGCGCGTGAGCCTGCGGTTTGACGTCAACCAGATCAACGATGTGCTCAAGAGCATGCAGGTGCTCGACCTGGACAAGGGCCGGATCGACGCCGTGAGCTTCGCCAGCAAGGACCCGCTGGACCGGCGTCTGCGGTCGTTCTCGATCAACATCGGCGACAACCCGAGCCTGCCGTCTCTGCTGGAACGGCTGCGGGGCACGCCGGTCACGCTGAAGACGTCAACGGGCGAGTTCACCGGCACGGTGCTCTCGGTCGAGTCGCGCAAAGTGTCCGCGGGCGACAAGGGGCAGGTGATCGACACGCCCGTGGTGAACCTGATCACGGCGGGGGGCATCAAGTCCGTCACGGTGACCGACGTGCAGAACTTCACGATCAACGATGCCAAGATCGCCGAGGAGATGAACAAGGCGCTGGCGGCGCTGGCCGACAGCCGCGCCGAGCGGATCAAGTCGCTCGATTTCTCGCTCTCTGGCGAAGGATCGCGCCGAATCGCCGTGGCGTACGTGCACGAGTCGCCCGTGTGGAAGGCGTCCTACCGCCTCCTGCTGCCCGAGTCGGTCGATCCGACCAAGCCCGACCCGACCGATATCGCGCCGGTGCTGAAGGGGTGGGCGCTGGTTGAGAACGTGACCGACAACGACTGGAATAACGTCAAGCTCTCGCTGGTTTCGGGGCGTCCGGTCAGCTTCAAGATGGACATCTCCGAGCCCATGTACGTCTGGCGGCCAGAGATCCCCGTGCCGACGGTTGCGGGCGTGATGCCCAAGGAATACGGGGGAGGGACCGACGCGGCAACCGCCAGAGTCGAACTCGCCCGCCGTGATGCGGAGAAAGACAAGATGATGCTCTCCGACCCAAGGTCGCCTGCCGCCCCGGCCGCGGCGCCGATGGAGTTTGCAGCTCGCAAAGCAAGCTCAGCGCTCGGTGCCGCAAGCCGCCCCGGCTCCGGCGGCGGCCGAGCCGGCAGCGACTTTGACGTCACCGGCTCTGACATGGCCGACTACGGCGGCCGCTCGGTCGCGAAGGGGGGCGAGGTTGGCGAGGTGTTCCAGTACACCCTGAGCAACCCGGTCACCATCGAGCGGCAGCGTTCGGCGATGATCCCGATCATCGACGCCAACATCCAGGGCAGGCGGGTGAGCATCTACAACATGGCCGACCGCGCCGACCACCCGATGCGCGGCGCCGAGATCACCAACTCGTCGGGCGGGCAGCTGCTGCCTGGCCCCCTAGCGGTCTACGACGGCGCGGCCTACGCGGGCGATGCCCAGGTCGGGCAGGTCTCCGCCGGCGACAAACGGCTGATCGCCTACGCCCTCGACCTGGATGTGGCTGTGGTGACCAAGCCGGTCAACGAGTGGAACATCACCTCGTTCAAGTTCGTCAACGGGCTGCTGATGCGCACCAGCAAGGTCATCCAGGGCGTGGAGTACGTGTTCGACAACAAGGACGCCAAACGCGGCCGGAACATCGTGCTCGAGCACCCCAAGATGGACGGCTGGGAGCTCAAGGACGTCAAGGCCGCGGAGGAGACGCAGGGCCTCTACCGCTTCAACCTCGCCGTCGAGGCGAGCAAGACGGTGGCAACGAAGGTCATCCAGGAGCGCACCGACGTCAGCCAGATCGGCGTGTTCGACTACGACGTGAAGTCGCTGCTGACGTACCAGCAGCAGGGGAAGATCTCAAAGGCCGTGCTGGACGCGATCACCGAGGCGGGGCGCCGGCAGGGCGTGATCAACGACCTGCAGCGCCGCGCCGCAGAGACCGACCAGGCGATCGAGACCACCAAGCGCGACCAGAGCCAGCTGGTTGACATGATGAACAAGCTCGACCGCCAGAACCCCAACTACGCGACGTTCTCAACGCGCCTGGGCAAGGCGAGCGAGAAGCTCGATGGGCTGGAGCGACTCAAGGCGGCGACGGCGTCGGAGCTTGAGACGGCCCGCAACGAGTTCAACGGCTACCTCGCTGGCTTGAACATCCAGTAGCCCGCAGCGCAGTGGCACCTGAAACAAACAAGGCCGGCACCGCGGGGTGCCGGCCTTTTCAATTGTGTTCCAGTTCTGCGGCCTGTTACTTGGCGAGGATCAGCGGCACGATCCGGTCGCTCTGCAGGTTGAGCGCCCCGAGCAGGGCCGACAGGGCCGTGCCGGCCTCGCCGGTGGTCGTCTTGCCCGCCGCGTCGAGCAGACGCTTGACCTGCCGTTCGTCGAGCATGTTGCCGTGACGCTTAGCGCTCGCGGTTGCCGAGTTGACCAGGGCGATCATCTCAGCGCCATCAGCGGCGAGGGCCGCATCGACGATCGCCTGCTGAGCCTTCTTTTCGGCGATCATGGACAGGACGTCGGCGATCTTGAGTTTCAGGCTCCCCTTCGCATCAGTCATCGCTGAGGCGAGCGGGGCCGTCGCGTCACCCACGGCGTAGGCGGTCGAGCCGCTCATCGCCACGGCCTTGATCGCGTCGAGCGAGCGGTTCTGATAGTCGCTCGCCTCGTCGGTGGTCAGGGCTTCACCGATCGTCGCCGCCGTGATCTGCCGAACCGCCTCTGCCGCCTGGTCGGCGCTGATGCCTGTGCGGGCAATCCGCACCATCACGTCACGGTCGTAGCGGCCGCCGAGCTCGTTGACGCCGTCAAGGTCGGTCATGACCAGCACCGGCGAAGGCGAAAGCTTGCTGTGGCTGCGGACGGTCGAGACCACGCCGGCGGTCTCCTTGGCGGGCAGCGAGGTAATCACCAGGTCCACTCCGGCGACCGCCGAGACCGAGCCCTCAACGTCGCCCGATGTGGCCGCCGGGGGAAGCACGGTGTAGCCCATGGCCCGCAGCCCGTCGCCGATCATCTTGCTCTTCTCGCCGTCGGTGGCGACCACCAGGGCGTACTTGGCACCGGCCTCGCGGACGGCGCTCGCCAGCACGGGCACGACGCGCTCGGCGCCGTCAAACGTCTGGTTCCCGCTCGCGGCCGCCAGCACCAGGGCCGCGTCTGTCTGCACGCGCCGGTTGGGGAAGCGAAGAGCCTCGATAAGAGCGTTGCGACCCTTTCCGGCCTTGAGCGCCGAAGGGCCTGCCGTCTTGCCCAGCGCGGAAATCGCCTTGCGGGCAAGCTGAGCGTCCTTGGTGTCCAAGGCCCGTGCCAGAACGGCCTGCAGAGCGTCGGTGCCCGCCGCGGCGGCGTAGAACATCGGCTCGGGCCGTTCTTTGTAGAGCGGGTTGACGTAGTCCTTGGGTGCGTTGAGCTCACGCGAAAAATTGGCCGCGAGCCAGAGCGAAACAGCCGCCTGGTTCTTGGCGTCGGCCCGCAGCGCGCCTTCTGCGGTGCGCATCGCCATGGTCTCATGGAAAACCGTTGTATCGACGGCCCGCGCCGTCAGGCCCAGCTGCGGGTCGTACGACCAGACCAGCTGCGCATCGTCCTTGGGGAAGGGGGTCAGGCTCTCGGCACCCGAGTAGTAAGCCTCGGCCAGGTTGAGGTACTCGCCCGCCACGTTGCCCGCGCCGGACTTGCCGAGCTTGGCAAGGGCGCGGAGCGCGGCCTTGCGGCACTGCGCATGCTTGCTGGTGTTGGCGATGTCGTTGAGCACCGCGACGCTGCTGGTGTACGGGATGTCGCCCAGCACGCCGATGGCGGCCTCCTGGGTGCCCTCGTCAAGACCCGCGACAGCCGCTTGGAGCGGGCGTGCGGCCTGGCGGCCCATGTCAACCATCAGTTGCCGGACCTGCGCGATCAGGGCTGGGTTGTCACGCTTCTGGAAGGCGGAGAGAAGCTGGGGCATCGCGTACTCGCCGGCCGCGGCCAGTCGCTCGCGAGAGACCAGACGCTGGCGCTGCGTGCCCGTCAGCAGGTCGATGCTCTTGGTGATCTCAGACGCGTTGCGGGCGATCTCAAGCTTGCCCTTGCTGTAGGCGTTCGCCAGCGCAGAGCTGACGCTCTCGATCTCGCCGATCCGCTCGCCGCGCCCGACCGCGTCTTCGAAGCGGCCGATCTCGCCGCCGTTCTCGAGCAGGTTCACGAACTCGCCCAGTGTGACGGCGGCTTCGCCCTCGGCCTTGCCGATCGGTTTGGCCAGCTTGTCGACGACCGCCTGACCAAAGCTGTTGGCCAGGTCGTAGCGGGCAATCTTGACATAGTGGACATAGTCGCGGAGTTGGCTCTCGGTCTCCTTGAGCGTCTTCTCGTCAGCCGCGATCGCGGTGGAGAAGGAGGAACCGGCCAGGATGGCCATGAGAACAACTGCCGCACGCGAAGCCGAGATCTGTCGCACGATCAACTCCTTGACTGACAAGTCCTTGACTGACAAGGGGATAGCCACGGGACCGGACCCCCAACCGCCGGACAAGGTAGCGGCTCTTCAATCCGGATTCAACGGCTCAGGTGGCTCCGTGTCAGGGTATTTTCTGGGTGTCTCGACGCCTCCCCAGCAACCGCCGTTCCCGGCTGCTCGGCGGCAGCGGTTGCTGGGGCAAAGACGCTGCACCCCGGAGACGGTTCTCCGTCCGGAAACACCGCCGCTACGTCCGTAACGCCCGCGGGATGGACCGGAAACGCCTGATTCAACACGTGCAACCCTGTTCACCGTCAAGACGCCCCCCGCGGTCGCCGATTTCTTCGCCAACACGCGGCGCACCGGCGCGGCTGGCAGCATGGATGCACGAAAAGGGTGAGCGATGCACTACGAAAAGGATGTCCTGACGACCGGCGAGGTCGCCAAAATCTGTAACGTCGCCCCTCGAACCGTCTCAAAGTGGTTCGACACCGGCGTGCTCAAGGGGTACCGAATCCCCGGGTCGAAGGACCGGCGCATCCCGATGACGCAGCTGGTCAAGTTCATGAAGGCCCACGGCATCCCGATGGACGGGGTGCTCTCGGGGCGCACGCGGGTGCTCATCGTTGACGACGAAATCGAAGTCGTTGACATCCTCACGAAGGTGCTCTCGGAGCAGGCCAACTACGAGGTCCGCTCGGCGACGACGGCGTTCGCCTCGGGCCTCGAGTGCGAGCGGTTCAAGCCGCACGTGGTGCTGCTGGATGCCCACCTTGAAGACCGCGACGGACGCGAGTTGGCACGGCTGCTCCGCGGCAACGACGAATTCCAGCTCACGCGAGTGGTCGCGATGAGCGGCAAGCTCTCCGAAGCACAGCTGCAGGCCATGAAGGGCAACGGCTTTGACAGCTACCTGCGCAAGCCCTTCCAGGTGCGCCAGGTCGTCGAGGCGATCGAGCAGGTCGTCAGCCCGATCAACTGATCGTCGGCACCCATGCCGCCAGGATGTCACGCGCCGCCTTGAGGTCGCCCTTGTCGATCATCTCGGTGGTGGTGTGGATGTAACGCGTTCCGACAACGATGCCGATCGCCCGCGATCCGATGCCGCTCTGCTGCGCCGCCGCACCGTCCTGCCCGCCACGCATCAGGATCGTGCGTTGGTAGGGGATCTTGCTCTTCTTCGCGCACGCCTCGACCTCGTCGATGAGCTTGTAGTCGGCGATGAACGAGCCGTCCATCACGTGCAGGCCGAACCCCTTGCCGTGGTCTGTTACAGCCTCGTCGCTGGGCACGCCGGGCGTGTCGCAACTGAGCGTGACGTCGAGCCCGATGCCGATATTGCAGCCGATGGCGTGCGCGGCGGTCTTGGCCCCGCGGAGCCCCACTTCCTCTTGCGTAGTAAAGGCAACGTAGAGGTCGCAGGCGTGACCGCGTCCTTCCTCTTCGATCCGGCGGACGCTCTCAATGCCGAGCCAGCAGGCGACGCGGTTGTCCATCGCCTGGCTGACGAGTTTGTCGCCGATCTCCATGAACGGGTCGTTGTAGACGACGTAGTCGCCGATCTTGACGCGCTTCTTGACCTCGTCGAGGGGGAGCCCGGTATCGACGAAGAGGTCCTTGATCTCTGGGACCTTGGCCTTGTCGGCGTCACTGGCGATGTGCACCGGGCGTCCGGCGGGGTTCATCACGGCGTTCAGGTCGCCGCTTCCTGTGACGACCTTTACACGCCGTGAGAAGAGGTTGCGGGTGTCGAAGCCACCCGCGTTGTTGACGCGGAGGAAGCCCTTGTCGTCGATGTGCCGGACGTAGAAGCCGATCTGGTCCATGTGGCAGAGCAGAGCGACCTTTGTCGCCTTCTCCGGCGACGACTTGGCGCTCTTCTTCTTCGCCGCGCGCGGTCCGCGACGGCAGATGAGCGACCCCATCGCGTCGGTGCGCACCTCGTCGAACAAACCCTCGACCTCTTCCTCGATCAGCGCGCGTACGCGCTCCTCGCGGCCAGGAACCCCGGGCGTCTCGCACAACCGCTTGAGAAGGTCAACGTTCATCGCTCGCTCCGTACGTATTGGTGGACTTGGGACGGTAGAGGGCAACGATACCCACGCGGACGCCGGATGCGCACTACCGCGAATCCCGCCCTACTGATTGCACGAGCGATGACCGCCCCTACTCCTCTTCACCAGTTGTTTGACCACGCCGAGGCGCGCTGGGAGCGGTACGGCCCGCCGCAAGCCGCCCCGGGAGCCGGCCAACTCCCCCAAGTTGACGTGGCCGCCCTCTTCGACTTTGTCGATATCGAGTACGCGGCCATCAGAAAGGCCTCGGCCCTGCTCGACCAGCCCCACCGCGGAACGCTGGTCTTCACCGGCGCCGACAGGTTGGTGTTCCTGAACCGAATGGTGACGCAGGAACTCAAGGATGCCAAGCCGCACCAGGCCCGGCGCGCATTCTGGCTCAACCGCAAGGGGCGGATCGACGCGGACCTGCGCCTGATCATCCTTGAAGACCGCATCATCGCCGACCTTGACCTCTTCGCGGCAGCTCGGGCAAAGCAGACGCTCGACGCATACATCATCGCCGACGATGTCGCCATCGAGAACGCCTCTCAGACCCTGCACCGCATGGCGCTCCACGGGCCCACCGCCTGCGCGGTGCTTGCGTCCTTCGCTACGCCAGTCGCCGGCGCGGCGCCCGCGGACATCCAGCCCGGGCAGGTCGCCGAGATCGAGATCGCGGGGCACCGCGTAGTGGTGGACCGCTGGGACTCGACCGGCGAGATCGGCCTTGAACTGACGCTCGCGGCGCAGGCGGTGGTTCCGGTCTACCAGACGCTGCTGCAGGCTGCCCACGAGAACGCAGAGGGTCACACCGGACCAAACCCGCGCCCACGCCTGCGACCGATCGGCTGGCACGCGTACAACGTCGCCCGCATCGAGGCGGGCACGCCGCTCTACATGCTCGACTTCGGACCCGACGCGTTGCCCGGCGAGAGCGGCGTGCTGCACGACCGCGTGAGCTTCAAGAAAGGGTGCTACCTCGGCCAGGAGATCGTCGCCCGCATGCACGCGCTGGGGCAGCCGAAGCAAACCGTCGTCGGCCTGAAGTTTGATGCACCCGGGCAGCCAGCAACCGCAGAGAGCGTGCCGCTTGCACCCGGTGGCGCGCCGGTGTTCCTCGATCCGCTCCCTGCCAGCGGCGAGCAGCCAGCGCCGGTCGGGACCGTCGCCAGCGGGACCAGTTCACCAATGCTCGGCGGCACGCCGATCGCCTTCGCCATGCTGAAGCAGAAGCACACGGCGGCGGGCACACGCGTGCTCGTGCCCTGCCTTGAGCACCCCGAGGCCGAGCCCGTGCTGAGGCCCGCGACTGTGCAACCCTCACTGGTCTTCTGGAAGCGCAGCTAGGGCCGCCTGCGGTAGACGCTTTGCACATCGTCGCCTGCTCGCCGCACGCTCAGCAACCGCCACCGCTGCCCATCGCCAACCCGTGCCAGCTCCGCTTCGCCGCTGTTGATCGAGCCGGACCCGTTGCCGTCACCGAGCACCACGGGCCCGGTGTGCACGTGGGCCTCGTTGACGAGCCCACGTGCGATCAGCCCGCCCAGCAGCCGCGCACCCCCTTCAACCAGCAGCGTGTGCACACCGTGCTCGCGCCGCAGCGCCACGAGGGCATCGCGCAACCAGTCGCTCCGCTCGTGCTCGGCGATGCGCAGCAGCTTCACTCCCGCCGCTGCTGCGCCCTCTCCACAGTTTGCACCGCACACCAGCACGGTTGCGTGCTCCGGTGCGGTGGCGGCCAGCACCCTGTCAAGGGCCAGCCCCGCGCTGGGCGAAACGACCACCCGCGTCGCCCGCCTGCGCAACGGCACCCCGCGCGCCGTGAGCATCGGATCATCGACTTCAACCGTGCGGCCGCCCACCATCACGGCGTCGACGGCCGCGCGGATCCGGTGCACGCGCAGGCGCGAACGCTCGTTGCTGATCCACTTGCTGTCCCCCGAGCCCGTCGCGAGTTTCCCGTCGATCGTCTGCGCCCACTTGGCGATCACCCACGGCAGGCGCGTCCTCATCCGGTGCCGCCACGGCTCGCTCAGGTCCGTCGCCCGCTGACTGACGCTGGTGAACTCGCACGGAATGCCCACCGCCCGCAGGGCCGCCGCGCCGTGCCCCTTGCCGTCGGTCTCATCGCGGGCTGCGCACACCACCTTGGCGATGCGTGCCTCCACCAGCGCCTTGACACACGGCGGGTTCTTCCCGTGGCCGTTGCACGGCTCGAGCGTCACGTACGCCGTCGCGCCCGTCGGGTCGTTCCCCAGTGCGCGGCAGCGGGCCAGCGCATCAACCTCCGCGTGGGGCCCCCCGTACACCCGATGGTGCCCGATCCCGATCACCCGCTCGTGAACTGGTTCCGCACCCGGTCGGACGATCACGCAACCCACCAGCGGGTTCGGCTCAACGTTTCCCATGCCGCGGAACGCCGCGCGAGCGGCAAGGTCGAGCATCGCCTTGGCGGTTGGGTCGTTCACGCGCAAAGATAGCCGCCGGCCGATCAATGGCGGCGCGCGAGTTCCTTGCGTGTCTCAACGATCAGACGGTCAAAGTCCAACGCTGGGCCCGGGTCGATCTTGTCGGTTGTGATGTGGTAGTGCCCCAGGATCCCTGTGAAGCGAGCGAGCTGCTCGTCGGGCAGTTTGGCCTTAAGCACCGCGCCACCCGCATCGCGCGGGCAATCAGCTGTGATCCCCGGCAGCACCTGGCAGAGCGTGGCCGCCAGTTTCACCAGCGCCGCCTCCTGCTGCGGTGTATAGGGGTACTGCGCCAACCGCTGCCCCTGCACGACCGACACCCGAAGCCCGCCCCCTTGTGCGCCCATCGGCACAACCCATGGCACAAACGGCTCACCGTTGGGTCCTCGGGTCGCCACGCCGCCGTCGCCGAGCCACTTCGGCAGCGCCAGCCGCACACGCCCGTCGGGCTCGCGCGCGTACCACTCGCCCAGGGTTGACTCGGCGGGCGGCGCCACCAGCCCGCCGCCCGAATCGACGGTCCATCCCGCCGCGGCCGGGTTCCGCGGCACGCCCATCGCCCCCGGCGAGGCGATCTCAACCCCCACCGACCGGTCGTTGCTCGTGGTGGCGTGCCACGCCCGTTCCTTGACATCCAGCGTCTGGTAGATCACCCCGTCAACGTCGAGCATGAAGTGCACCGACAGCCCCCGGTGGTCGTGCAGGATGTTGAAGCACTGCCTTGAACAGCCGCACACGTCGTAGTGGAGCACAAACTGATCGACGCGCGAACGCACCTCATCGAGCGTCCATCCCCCCCCACGCACGCGGCGGAACGTCTCGGCGTCGAGCCTCTCACCCGTCCCGCCCGGACCGCGACCCGCTTCGGCAAACCGCAGCCCGAACCGCTCCGGCGACTTTGGGCCCTTGGCGTCGGCCTTCCAGGCGTCGTACCCGGCTTTCTCCCAAGGGGTGAACCGTTTCTCCACGCGATAGGCGTCGTACCCGCCCGGGTCGGTCCAGAGCACCACCTTCGTCCCTGAGTGAAAATACCGCCCGGCGACAACGATCTCGTCGCCAGTTCGGGTCAGCTCCGTTCCTGCTCGCACGGTGCAGCCAAGCACACCGCACATCATCGCGACCAGCACCACCAGCAACAGGTGTTTCATGGCGCCAGCCTACCCGATCCGGCCGGACGATCTTCCCTGCGGCCAGCCTCGAATCCGGATCAATGTTCCGGTACGCTCCGGCCGATAGGGAACGGAAGAGAAAGGGCCAGCCGTGTCACCCACTGCGCAAACACAAACGGCGAACGGGCACACCAGCACCGACTCGCTGCCCGGCGAGCCGGCACGCGCGTTCGCGACGCTGTCCGAGGCTTCCGCCGCACTCGTCGCGGCCGCCGCAGGTGCCCCCAAGGTCTCCGCTACGCCGGCACCCAAGCGTGTCGTCGGCCCTCACGAGACCGCCGCGCTCAAACTCTTCAACCAGTCGCAGGTGATCTGGCGGTCGATCACCGTCGCCGAGGCCTCCAACTCCCTCGCCCGCCCCACCGTCAGCGGCGTGGCCAACATCCTCGCAACCAAAGACGCCGACGCGGGCGAAGTGCCGGCGCTGTTCCTGCTGATCCCCTGGGACCACGACCAGAACAAGCGTGACGATGCCCACACCGACTTCGCGGAACTCCGAGCCTTGGGGCAGATCCGCGACCGAGACGGCGAGATCATCGAGATCAAGTCGATCTGGCACGCGTGGGGCGCGTACCGCATGGACCGGTTCTTCCAGGCCTACTGCCGCGTCGCCAAGGACGCGTTCGCACGGGGCGAGCCCTTCCCCAGCGACTCGGTGCGCGACTGGGTCCGCGATGAGGCCGCACGCATCGGCATGCCGCACGCGACGGCCCTGCGGATCATCCGCGACGGCTGCGGCGGCAACAAGCCCCTTGACGTGCCAAACGCCATGTGGTGGCGCGGTGCGAGCATTGTGCCGCCCGCGCCGGCCTGACGACCGGGCTCACGCGAGCATGATCGAACGCTGATGACCGGGCGGGATTCCGCGGGCCGGTGCGGCACGCGCTGCGCTGGAGCCGACTACATTTGCCAGTCCGCGTCTCGCGTCACTCCCCGCACCAAAACCCACAGAAAAGCCCATGCCCAAGAAGATCGTCATCGCGTACTCCGGCGGACTCGACACCACGGTCGTTATCCCCTGGCTCAAAGAGAACTACGACGCCAAGGTCTACTGCGTTGTCGGTGATGTCGGCCAAGGGGCCGACGAGCTCAAGGGGATCGAGAAGAAAGCAAAGAACACCGGCGCGGAGGCCTGCAAGGTTGTTGACCTGCGCGAGCCCTTCGTCGAAGAGTTCTGCTTCCCCATGCTGGTGAGCGGGGCCGTCTACGAGAATAAGTACCTCCTGGGCACGTCGATCGCCCGCCCCATCCTCGCCCGTGCCCAGGTCGAGTACGCACGCGAAGTCGGCGCCGACGCTGTAGGCCACGGCTGCACCGGCAAAGGAAACGATCAGGTCCGCTTCGAGAGCACCTACGCCGCGCTCGCGCCGGACCTTGAGGTCATCGCGCCGTGGCGCATCTGGGACATCAAGGGCCGCGAGGACCTGCTCAACTACCTCGCCAAGCGCAACATCCCCACCACCGCCAGCCTGACCAAGATCTACAGCCGCGACCGCAACCTCTGGCACATCAGCCACGAGGGCGCAGCGCTCGAGGACCCGTGGAACACCGTGCCCGACGACATCTGGATGCTCACCGAGCACCCGTGGAACGCCCCCGCCAAGCACGAGGATGCGAGCATCACGTTTGTCGCGGGCCGCCCCCGCGCCCTCAACGGCAAGGCGATGCTCGGGCATGAGTTGGTGGTGAAGCTCAACCAAATCGCCGCCCGCCACGGCGTCGGCCGCGTCGACATCGTCGAGAACCGCCTCGTCGGCATGAAGAGCCGCGGCTGCTACGAGACGCCCGGCGGCACGGTCCTCTACGAGGCCCTCCGCGGCCTCGAAGAGCTGGTGCTCGACCGCGAGACCCTCCACTTCCGCGAGCGACTCGCCCTCGAGTTTGGCGAGCTGATCTACAACGGCCAGTGGTTCACGGCCAAGCGCGAGGCGATGTGGGCGACCTTCGACCAGATCAGCCAGGTGATGAACGGCGAGATCGTCGTGCGCCTCTACAAGGGCACCGCGACCACCGTCCGCCGCCGCAGCCCCAACTCGCTCTTCAGCGAGGCCTTCGCGACCTTCAGCAAGGACGAGGTCTACAACCAGAAGGACGCGGGCGGGTTCATCAAGCTTTACTCGCTCCCAAGCCGCATCAAGGCTCTCAACGAAATGGCCGCTGAGCGAAGCGGCAACGGCAAGGTCGTCGTGAAGTCCAAGCGCAAGACCGCAAAGGCGAAGTGATCGAGAACGAAGACAGGAAAGGCAGGCCGCGGATGAACGCGGATTCGCGCAGATCAGGACGGCCGATTCCCTTCTGATCCGTGTCCATCCGCGTTCATCCGCGGCTGGTTTTCTCTTCGGTCTTGACGGGTTGAAAGGAGCGTCCGATGGCACTCTGGGGCGGCAGATTCGAGGGCAAAGCGTCGCCGCTCTTCCGAGCGTTCAACGACTCGCTCCCGTTTGACCGGCGGTTTGTCCTTGAGGACATCGAAGGCTCCATCGCGTGGAGCAAGGCGATCCAACGCGCCGGCGTGATCGATGCCGCCGACCAGCACAAGCTCGAAGCCGCCCTTCGTGAGCTGCACGTCCTCGCAAGCAAGCAGCCGGAACTGCTCGTCACCGCCGACGATGAAGACGTCCACTCATGGGTTGAGCGCGAACTGGTCGCCCGCGTCGGCGACCTGGGCAAGAAGCTCCACACCGGCCGCAGCCGAAACGACCAGGTCGCCACCGACCTTCGCCTCTGGACGCTCAAGGCCGTCGATACGCTCATTCACCTGCTCCGCCAGGGCCAGCGATCACTCGTCTCCTTCGCCGCGCGCGAGCATGAGGCGGGCACAGTCGTCCCCGGCTACACGCACATGCA
>JAUXUZ010000420.1 GCA_030680655.1 Phycisphaerales bacterium | reverse complement strand
GGCATGTGTTTTCCACTTCAATGAACGGTACGCCATGCGCGGATATGGCCGCTTGAATTGCGGCTCATGCGAGCGGGCACACGTGCAGCGACGGCCAGATGAACGCGCTCCCGTTGGCACACTGCGTGGTCGGAACCGACTGGACATTGTCTGGTACACTCACCGCCTATGCCCCCCCCTCCCCGCCCCATTTCCGCCCGGCCAGTCACACTCTTCACCGGGCAGTGGGCCGACCTGCCGCTGGAGACCCTCGCGACAATGGCGGGAAAGGATGGATGGGGGTACGACGGGCTGGAGCTCGCCTGCTGGGGGGATCACTTTGATGTGCAGCGGGCGCTGAAGGAGGATGGCTACTGCCAGGGCCGCCACGGGCTGCTGGCAAAGCACGGGCTGAAGGTGCACGCGATCAGCAACCACCTGGTCGGCCAGTGCGTGTGCGATGTGATCGACCAGCGGCACAAGGCGATCGTGCCGGCGCGGATCTGGGGTGATGGGGATGCCGAAGGCGTGCGGCAGCGGGCAGCGCAGGAGATGATCGACACGGCGAAGGCGGCGGCGAAGCTGGGTGTGAAGGTGGTCAACGGGTTCACCGGGTCATCGATCTGGGGGAACCTGTACTTCTTCCCCCCCACCACGGCGGCGGATGTCGATGCGGGCTTCGCCGACTTCGCCAAGCGCTGGAACCCGATCATGGATGCGTTCGATGCGGTGGGGGTGAAGTTCGCGCTGGAGGTCCACCCGTCGGAGATCGCCTACGACATCCACACCGCGCGGCGGGCGCTGGAGGCGGTCGGGAACCGCAAGGCGTTCGGGTTCAACTTCGACCCCTCGCACCTGCACTGGCAGTTTGTGGACCCGGTGGCGTTCATCCGGGCGTTCCCGGATCGCATCTACCACTGCCACATCAAGGATGCGGCGCGGACCCTCGGCGGCGAGGCGGGGATCCTCGGCTCGCACCTGCAGTTCGGTGATGCGAGGCGCGGGTGGGACTTCCGCTCGCCGGGGCGCGGCGGTGTCGATTTCGAGGCGATCATCCGTGCGCTCAACGATGCGAAGTACGCCGGCCCGCTGAGCGTGGAGTGGGAAGACTCGGCCATGGCCCGCGAGCACGG
>JAUXUZ010000414.1 GCA_030680655.1 Phycisphaerales bacterium | reverse complement strand
CGGCTTCATGCAGGCGGGTTTCAGCCTGCAATCCGAACTGGGGTGCGTTTTTTGCGATTTGCTCCACCTCGCGGTCTTGCAGCGCTTTGTACGCACCATTGTAGCACGTGAGCAACACTGGATGTAAGGGCCATGAGGACTTGACGTCATCCCCGCCTTCCTCCGGTTTGACACCGGCAGTCTCGCTAGAGTCCTCAGCATTACCTGTTAGTAACTAACGACAGGGGTTGCGCTCGTTAAGGGACTTAACCCGACGCTTCACAGCACGAGCTGACGACAGCCATGCAGCACCTGTTCATGTTGTACCCTTGCGGGCCTCACTAATGTTTCCACCAGCTAATCCATGTATGTCAAACCCAGGTAAGGTTCTGCGCGTTGCTTCGAATTGAGCCACATGCTCCACCGCTTGTGTGAGCCCCCGTCAATTTCTTTGAGTTTTAGCCTTGCGACCGTACTCCCCAGGCGGTACGCTTATCAATTTCTCTACAGTCCGAACGGCGTCAGAGCCGCTCTAACTCAGCGTACATCGTTTAGGGCGTGGACTACCAGGGTATCTAATCCTGTTTGCTACCCACGCTTTCGTGCCTCAGCGTCAGGAAACGCCCAGCGGGCTGTCTTCACCTTCGGCGTTCCGATAGATATCTACGCATTCCACCGCTCCACCTATCGTTCCACCCGCCTATACGTTCCTCAAGACTCCCAGTTTGCCACGCGGTTCCACGGTTAAGCCGTGGGCTTTCACGCGACACTTAGAAGTCCGCCTACGCACCCTTTAAGCCCAGTAATTCCGACTAACGCTCGGGGCCTCTGTATTACCGCGACTGCTGGCACAGAGTTAGTCGCCCCTTCCTTTGGAAATGATCAGTATTTCTATTTCCTGACAGTGGTTTACACGGCAAAGCCGCTTCATCCCACACGCGGCGTCGCTCCGTCAGGCTTTCGCCCATTGCGGAAGATTCGTCGCTGCAGCCTCCCGTAGGAGTCCGAACAGTGTCTCAGTTTCGATGTGGCAGGCCGTGCTCTCACACCTGCTACCCGTCTTCGGCTTGGTGGGCCATTACCCCGCCAACTACCTGATAGGTGTATCCCCGCTCCCAAGGCGATAAATCTTTGCTCCGTAGAGATCATGTGGTATTATGCCGGGTTTCCCCTGCCTATCCCACACCTCGGGGTACGTTGGATACTTTTACTCACCCTTTCGCCGCTAACCCTTGCGGGTCCGCTCGACTTGCATGCTTTAACCACGCCGCCAGCGTTCAGTCTGAGCCAGAATCAAACTCTTCACTTGTTTATCGTCGAACAGCCCTTGCGGACTGGTCTTGACTAGAAGGAAGCATGACCTGCTTCTTAATGTTGCCATGCTTTATGACAACCGGTCTGCCTCACGGCTTTCACCGTGAGCCGGCGGAGGCTTTCCGCCGGTTGTAGCTGAACTCACAACTCAATTTGCTTTCAAACTTTAAGGGCTATCAAGCGCATATCATCGTCGCGATGAGTTCATCTTTCCCCGCTGTGAAGCGGAGAAGACTTTATACGACCTTGGCTGGCTCGTTCAGAGCCGTGGTACGAACCCACTTGCCAGGCCGCGCACTCTCGCGGACGACCCAACTGTTCACTTTCAAAAGAGTTCACCGGCAGCAGCCGGGCCCCGCCAAACCTTCGTCCGGTGGGGTCAAGATGATAGTCCCTCCCCCTCCCCGGTCAAGCCGCCCGAACCAAAAACTCGCGCCGATCGCTCCTTCTGCAGATTTTCCACACCCCCTCCACCGCTCCTCCCCAACCGAAACCCTGACATTCTCCGCAAGACAGGTCATTTCACCGCAGTGGAACCTCCTGGTTGCACCCTGCCTGGGCCGGCTCATCTCGCCTCCTCCGTGCGACAAATCGCCCCCGCAACAATCTCTAACTCCTTAGTGGACAAGGACTTACAGACTTGTCGCGCCGCCCGGCAGGCTTCGTTCATCGTTGCGCCCGTCGTCGAAATGTCATCCACGACGATCAACCGCGCCGTTCCCGCGCTCCCCGCACTTTCCGCGCCCCAAACCGCCGCCGCCGAGGGCCATTTGGCGCCCCGCGTCCAGCCGGTCGCGGCCCACAGTGCATCGAGCCGGGCCCGGCCCATTGAGCCGCGCAGGTTGGTCGCCCGATCGGTCCTGGAGAGGCGCGATTGCTCCGGCCGTCGTGCGCGCGTCAGCAGCGTGCGAACCGGCAGACGCAGCTCTCGCGCCACGCCGCGGGCGATGTTCAACGAGTGGTCCGTGCCCCTGCCCAGCCGGCGCCAGATGTTCGTCGGCACCGGCACCACAACGGTCGGGCGGTCGTGCAGGTCCGGGACAGCGGCGGCGATCTGCCGCCCGAGCAGCCGCCCAAGGTCAACGCTCAACCTGGGCCAGCGCGTGAATTTGGCGTCCTGAACGATCCGATCCCACGGCGGCGCATACTCAGCGAGCCGCACAAACCGCGTCCAGGGGGGGCGCGTTGAGCGGCACTTCGAGCACCCGTGCGCGTCGGTCTCGAACGGGCCGATGGTTCGGGCGCAGCGCCAGCAGAACGTGTTGATCGCGTCGGGTGCCACGCCAGCCTCGGCGAGGCGCCGTGCCAGCGGTGGCGTTGTCACGCCTAACCACTCGCGCTCAAACTGTTCCCAGGCCGAGAGGGGCACCCCCACCGCCGCAAGCTCAGCCCCGCCAGCGGCCGTACCTTCGGCACGATCGGGCCCTGCGATCGGCCGCGGCGGCCATACAAATCGTTGCGGCTTCGTGATCGGCTTCCGCCCCCCACCGCTTTGCGCATTCCCGCGATCGGCTTGGGCGTCTGCTGAATCCATGCATTGGGGTCCGGGCACGCGGCGGTCGGCGTGGTCGGCTGCTCAGCAATCCAGCCACTGGCCGAGCGTGCGGCCAAATCCCTGTTCAGCCCGGGTTTCGACGGCGGTTTCGGTCTCGAAGACCTCGAGCATCCTCGGAGCGGTCAGGCCGCTCTCGCGCAGCGCTTCGCCGAACCGCGGCCAGTCGATCGTGCCGCCGGGCGCTCCGGGCATCAGGTGGGCATCGACCGTGCCGTTGTTGTCGTGGATGTGCAGGTAATCGATGACGGGTGCGCACGACTGAAGCGAGCGGTAGACGTCGGCGGTGATGTGCGCGTGCCCGGTATCGAAGCACATGCGGATGCGCCCCGAGCCGACGGCGGCGATCTGCGCGGCCAGTCCAACCGGATCGTGCCCGAGGTAGCAGTTGTACGGCTGGTTCTCGATCAGGTAGGTCACCCCGAGGCGCTCGCCGATCTCGGCGAGCCTGCGCATGAACGCGTCCAGGCGGGGGCGGCGGGGCACGGCCGACTCAGCCGCCTGCTGCCTGGTCAGTTCCTTGCGCCCTGGCGTCCAGCCGGACGGGTGCACGACGACCTTTGGTCCCCCAAGGTCGAGCGCAAGCCTGGCCTCCTGCTCGTAGATGGCGACGCACTTGTCAACGTGCATCGGGTCGGGCCCGGTCGGGTCAAGGTGCTCTCCGAACACGCCGTGGATCGAGTCGTACGCCTGCTCAGCGCTCCGCGCCGCGGCGAGCGCTTCGGCGGTTGTCGGCGGCTTGGCTTCGTTGCGGTAGAACTGCACCTGCCGCGTGCCGAGCGCCCCGTACGCCCGCATGAACCGCGCGGGGTCAAAGTCAAAGCCGAAGGGCACGGTGGTGGCCAGCGGACCGGGCATGGCGAGCAGTATACCTGACGATCGACGAATTCGGGCGGCCACTTACTCTGGCCCTTGCGGGGGGTACAGAGTCCTATTTCAGCCGCTCCCGCACAACATCCGCACGCCGCTCACGCCGCTTCTGCTGATCCATCTCACAATCGGCCACGCGCTGCAGGTGGGCCTGCTGGACCTGCACCCACAACTGCGTGACGGTCTGCTCATTCAACCCCTCGATCAGGCCGCTCAGCACACCCAGGCGCACGAGGCTCAGCAGGCTCATGGCTTCATCGGGCGTGAGCAGACGGGCGGTGCGGAGGATCCCCAGGGCGCGGGCGCAGGCGTCCTCGGTGTACCGCCTGCGTTTTTCCAGCAGCGCGATCCGGGCCAGGCGCTCGTACTGCACGACCTTGGGGATGATCTCGTGCTCGAGCTCGTGCAGGAAGATCGACTCAGGCTTGCCGAGGGTGACCTGGTTTGAGACCTGGTAGAGGTCACCGGCAACCTCGGAGCCTTCGCCGTAGAAGCCTCGCAGCGCAAGGCCCATGTCCTTGGTGGCCCGCGTCACCTTGTCGATCTCTCCCAGCAGTCGCAGCGCGGGGAGGTGGAGCATCACGCTCATCCGCGAGGCGGTGCCGACGTTGGTCGGGCAAGCGGTGAGGTACCCAAAGCGCGACGAGTAGGCGTAGTCGAGGTGCCCCTCGAGCCGGTCGTCCGCCTCGTCAACCTGCCTGAACGCGTCGGTGAGCGCGAGGCCCGAGCGGATCACCTGCAGCCGCAGGTGGTCCTCCTCGTTGACCATGACGCTGAAGCGTTCGTCGGGGATGCTGACGGCCAGGCCACGCGGCGTTTCGCCCTTCGCGTGCTCCTTGCTGATCAAGTGCCGCTCGACCAGCAGCATCCGCTCGATCGCCGACAGCCGGTGGACGTCAACCCAGAGGACGTGCGCCGACAGCTGCGCCTGCGCGATGCCGCTGCGCACCAGCGTCAGCAGCTGCTCGCGCTGGGCGTCGCTGCACTTGATCAGGAAGGGGAACTGCCGGATGTTCCGGGCCAGGCGCACACGTGAGGAGATCACAACGTCGGGCTCCGCCCCCTGGCTGGTGAGCCACTCGGTCCCGCGCCGTGCGGAATCGGTCGACCAGGGTGTGGCGGCTTCGCTCACTCGCCGCTCTCCTTTTCCGGGCCGTGTGGGCTGCCCGGTTCCGGCGACTCGGGCGCGATCAGCCGCTGGAGCTTGAGCAGTTCGTCGCGGATCTGCGCCGCCTTCTCGTACTGCTCCAGCGCGACGGCCTCGTCGAGTTTCTTTTTCAGGTTCGCTGCGCGGCGCTGGACCTGCGCCGCGGTGAGCACGACGACCTTGGGACCAACCCGTGGTGCCGGCGCCGACACTTCGTTCTCGCCAGCGCCAATCCCCCCCGCCCCCCGCGTCGAGGCCGCAAACAGCCGGCGCGGCGTCTTGCCGACGTGGTGGGTTGCGCCCTCGTGCAGGCGCTCAAGCAGCTTCCCCAGCTGCCCCTCGAACGTCGTGTAGCAGTGCATGCACCCGAGCTTCTCGTTCTTGCGGAAGACGGCGAACGTCATCCCACAGGCCGGGCACATGTCGGCGGTCGCCGCGATCGCCTGCCCCTTGGCCTCTTTGGCGGCGGCCTGCAGCGATACAAACTGCGAGAGCAGTTCGGTCAGGGGGGTGTTGCTGCTGATGGGGATGCCCTGTTCGGCGGCGCAGCGCTCGCACAGGTGCTTCTCGTGCCGGCGACCACTCTTGATGGTCACCTCGTGCACCGTCGCCTCGCTCTCGCAGCGGTCGCACTTCATGGGGGAGTGTAAGGCATCCGGGAACAGGCACAAGGGATCAGTGCGGAAATGAAACAGCCCCGCGGAGCGGGGCTGCGTGGTCTTCACTGATGCCTGATGGCTGTTGGCTGATGCCTCTCGGCTCAGGCCTTGCCGGCCTTCTGGAGCCTGGTGTACCCGTCGCGGCGCTTCAGGGGCTTGACGACCAGGCCCTGCTTGATCGCCTTGGCCGACGCCATGATCGTCGTCGCCTGGCCGTCGATGATCGCCGTCACCTTCTGGAGGTTCGGGCGGAACTTGCGCCGGGTGATGCCGGTGGGCTTGAGGCCGAAGCCGCCCTTGACAACCTTCTGGCCGCGCCAGGCGCGCTGCTTGCCGAAGGACGATTTCTTGCCGGTAAAGTGGCAGACGAAAGGCATGTTCAAACTCCGAAAGGGCCGCCGCAGCCTGCCGTGAAGGGCCGGTCTGGGGGGGAGGGAAGTATTGGCGGGCAGGCGGCCGTTGACAAGGCGCGGGCCAGATACCGAACAAAGACAAAAAGACGGCCCTCGGGCCCGTATCAGTGCCTCTGCAGGTTCTCACGCTTGATCATCAGCTCCAAGGTCCGGGCGACGACGTCGATGTCGCGCTCGGTCAGGTCGTTGTGGAACGGCAGCGCGATCGTGCGGGCGCTGACGCTCTCGGCGATCGGGAAGTCACCGGGCCCGAAGCCGAACCGTTCGCGGTAGAACGGCTGCAGGTGGATGCACGGGAAGTAGTCCGCTGCGCCGACGTCGTGCCGTCGCAGGCCGGCGATGATCCTGTCGCGGTCCTCACGCGCGTAGCTCGGTGCCAGGCGCACGACGAAGACGAACCAACTCGTCGTGCACCCCTCCTCGACGGTCGGGAGGATGAGGTCGTCGATGTGCATGAGCCGGCGGATGTACATCTCCGCCACACGCTGGCGCGCCGCGATGATCCCCGCCAGACGCTCCATCTGAACAACGCCGATCGCCGCGTTGACCTCGCTCATCCGGAAGTTGTACCCGAGCCGCTCGTGGCTGAGCCAGTTGCCCGTGCCGGGCGAGGCGGTCGTTCCGACGGGCCGGCCCTGCGATCGCAGCGAACGGCACAGGTCGGCAAGGCGCCGGTCGCGGGTGACGATCATGCCGCCCTCACCCGTTGTGATCTGCTTGTTGGGGTAAAAACCAAACACCCCCAGCCGCCCGAAGCTCCCCGCCTGCTTTCCCTTGAGCGTGCACCCCAGCGCCTCGCAGCAATCCTCAACCACCGTCACCTCGTGGCGCGCTGCGATGTGGGCGTACTGGTCCATGTACGCCGTGTTGCCGAACGTCTCGACGGCGATGACCGCCTTGGTGCGCGGCGTGATGGCCTGCTCCATCTTGGCCGGGTCCATATTGAGCGTGCGCGGGCAGATGTCAACGAACACTGGCTTCGCGCCCGTCATCAGGATCGGGTTTGCGCTGGCGATGAAACTAAACGGCGTCGTGACGACCTCGTCGCCCGGGCCGACACCCAGCGCGGTCATCGCCATGTGGAGCCCGCTGGTGCCGCTGTTGCACCCGACGCCGTACTCGTTGCCCGTGTACGCGGCCACCGCCTGCTCGAACCGCTCGAGCACCGGGCCGATCGACAGGCGCCCAGAACGAAGGACAGCGCTCACCGCCTCGATCTCCTGCTCGGTGATGTCCGGTCGTGAAAGGGGGATCTCGTGGCTCATGGTTTCGTCGCTGGTGCAGGGTCGGGAGGGTTGACGGGGGGTAGACGCTGAGGTGTATCGGCCGCCGGCACCGGCAGGTCGCTCAGAATCCTTGCCAGGGCGACGCGGTTCTCTCGCGATTCTCGAAGAGCCAGCCAAGCCGCCTGGGCACGGAGCACGCTGTTGAGCCCGCCGTTCGACTCGTCACCCCGCGCGATCGCCGCGAGCTTCGCGATGCGTTCGGCCGGGTCTGCGGTGAACTCCTGATGCCGGACGGCCACCAGCAGCGCCAGGGCGGCCGCCTCGTGGTCGGGCCAGGGGCCCGCCGGGCGGGCCTCGAAGGCGCCCTGGCGGACCAGCGCACCGGTGCCGATATGGCTGCTCCGGAGCGCGCCCTCCAGAATGATGAGCGTGAGCGGGCCATCCGAAGCGCTGAGCGCCTCGGCGAGCGCGCGGTCCAGGTCGCGCGGTTCATCGTCGCAGAGCCTCGCCGCCGCCAGCACGGCCATCTCGGCCAGCCTCGGATCGATCAACGCGCCGTGTGGGCGAGCAGCAACGGCGCCGATCACCGCGGCACGGATCGCGCTCGCGTCTTGCCAGTGGCGCTCCGCGGCGCAGCTGAGCCCCCAGTCAACCGTCGGTACGTGCCCGCGCCGGACCAGCGCGGCTACAGCAGGGCCGACCGAGCTGTCCTGCGCGGCAAGGGCCGCGGCGGCGGCGCCCATGGCTTTGACCAACGGGTCCGGGTCGGTCGTCATCTCCGCGACGACCGACGCGGGCATCCGCTCCCCTACACGGAGCGCGACGTTCAGCACGCGCGTGCCGAACGCGACACGGTCGGGCGCCGGGACGGAGACATCCAGCCGTGCCCTTGCGGCCGCGACCACGTCCGGCAGGTCCGGCGATGTCAGCAACATTGCCGCCACGACGCTGTCTGCCGCCGGGCCGGGCCTGAGCGCCGACACCGCGATGTCGAGCGCCTCACCGGCGGCCGTCAACCCGTGATCGACCACGAACGCCGCGAGAGCCGCCGCGGGTGCGCCGCCGTCGGCCCCGTGTGCCAGCCCCGCCGACCTGGTGCGGACCGCCTGCGCGGTTGCCACCGGTTCAACACCGGCCTGGCTGAGCACCACGGCGCTCGCGACGGCGATGAACGGATCCTCGTCTGCCATGAAACGCTGAACCGAGCCCGTGTCGAAGGGCATCGAGCGGGCGGCGCAGCCGGCCGCGATATCCAGACGCACGCGGACCGGGAGCGACGCCCACGACGAGAGCTCCGATCGCGTCTGATCGCCGATGAGCCCGGCGTCGAGCGCGCTGGAGACGATCACCCCCTGCAGCCGCGGGTCCGCGATCCGTGAGACGGCGAGCAGGTCGATCCCGCGTTGGGGTTCGAGTTCCGCGAGCCCCAGCAGGCCGTGCACGCGCAGCAGCGGCGACGGGTTGATCGACAGCTGTGAGAAGAAGGCGAGCATCGCCGGGTCGCGCACGGTGCGCAGCCCTGCGAGCGTTCGGTCGCGCCGCCGGATGTCGCTGTCGCCGATCGCTGATCGCAGCAGCGAAGTGAGCTCCTCGACCACCGCCCGCGGCTGCATCGGCGCTTCGATCACCGGCCGCGGCTCCGCCGGCGGCGGCTGTGTGCCCGTCGCCGCGCCGACACAAAGGCCAACAAGAGTTGCCGCGCCGCTGATCATCACGCCATGAGGGTACGGTCGGACTCAGGCGGTCTGGGTCTGCCCCACGGGGGCTCCCTGCCCTGCCGCGAGCGCCCCGGAGCACTCGGCGACGATATCGGCCACCGGGCGCGGCCCCCTCCCGTCGCCGCAATCGGCCACTGAGTTCCGCGCAAGGAGCGCGTCGAGACGCTGGTGCGCGGTGATGACTGTCGAGTGGTTGGGGCGCCCGACCGCTCGCGCGATCTCGGGGTACGAGGCCCGGGTGTGCTTGCGGGCCAGCAGCGTCGCCAACGCACGCGCCAGCACCACGCGCGGGTGCCGGCCGCGCCCGGCGACTTCCGTGAGCGTCACGTTCATCTTCTGGCACGAAAGGGCCACGACGGCCTCAAGACGGATCGGCTGGCGCGGCCCGATGCGCGCCAGCACAGCCCCGGCGGATCGGGTGGTCTCGGGGCGATCGGCCAGCGCCCGGTTGACGCTCACCATGCCCACAGCGCCGCCTCCTCCAGCGGAGATATCGCCCGGCACAACGCCCGCCCCCAGCAGGCGGTGAACCGCCTCAACCTTCGTCACGATCCCCTCCAACTCGCGGATCGACAGCGCCCGCGAGCCACACCGGGGGTCGTTGATCACCGACATCGCGACCGCTTCGGCCGCGGCCGGCTCGATCACCATCCCGCGCCGCGCCGCGAGCGCCTGGACGATCAGCTTTGCCGCGGCCGGGTCGGGCGGCAGCACTTCGACCACCAGGCCTCCCATCAGGCGCGACACGAGCGCATCGGAGAACTGCTCCAGGCGCCTGGGGTGGCACGAACTCGAGACGACCACACGGGCGCCGCGCGACAGCAACGCGTCGACGGTGTGCTGCAGTTCCTGCTGCGTCGCGTTCTTCCCCTGCAGCCCCTGCACATCATCGATGCAAAGCACGTCGAGCGAGCGGTACTGGCGACGGAAGCGGTCCATGCGGTCCCCCTTCTCCGCCTTGACCGCCGCGATGAACTCGTTTGCGAACTGCTCGCCGCTCATGCAACGGGCGTTGGTGCCGTGCCTCGCACCCGCTTCTTCCGCGACCGCCGCCAGCATGTGCGTCTTGCCCAGCCCGCACCCGCCGTGAACGAACAGGAGGCAGCCGCCCGGCAGTGAGCCCACGGCCACTCTGCGGGCGGCGTCGACGGCCATGCGGTTCTGCGGGCTGATCACCAGTTCGTTCAGCTTGGCCTTGCGGAAGACCGGGCGGGCCTCGCCCCGCTGCCGGGCCGTCGCGAGGGTCTTGTGGTCGCGTTGGTCGCGAACCTGGTCGTCGCTCTTTCGCATCGCGGCCGGGACAACCGATTGCTCGACAATAAACCGCACGCCGCCACCGGGAACACCCTCGGCCACCGTCACCAGCACCGCCGCGTACCGCCGCTGCAGGACCTCGGCCGCTGCCTGCGACGAGACGCGGATCACGACTTCGCCGCCGCGCTCTTGACGGAACGTTGAGCCGTTGAAGAAGTCACGCTCAAAGCGTGAGTCGCCGATCGACTCCTTGAGCCGGGCGGCGATGATCGCGGCCTGCCCGTTGCCCGTCGAGGTCGGCGCTGGGCCGTCCTGCTTCGAGCCGATGGCGACCGCCGCATCTGCGGGGCGCACCGATACCGCTGTGTCGATTGGATTCAAGACAACCCTCACGATCGTGCCGAGTGACAGCGCCGTGGGTGCGAACCCCTCGGCGCCCAGCCGGGCGAAAAGGACCACTGGTTGTGCTCGAGTCCATTCGACAGTCGGCCGCACCGAGGGAACGCCACAGCCCTCCGCGGTTGGCCGTCTTGGCCCCTCGCGGCTCGCTGTGCCGTGCCTTCAGATGCGGTCGCCGGTCCATCCGGTGACCGCGATGAGATTAGCACGGCCGCACTCAGACGCAACCGGCGTCGGCGCTTTTCGCGGCTTCGCACTCCGAAAACCCGCGCATCCCCTGCTGAAAACCGCAAAAAAATATACTTATCCACGGGCCTCACAACGGCCGTGTGCCGGGTGTGCAAAGACTGCGCAAAGCGTGTGCAGATGCGCTCGGGTATGCCTCACTTGCCGGCCTGGCCGCGTCCCGGCGACCGCAAGTCACAGATGAGCGCGGTGCGCCGGGCGAACTCCTTGAACCTCGCCCGCTTGTAAAGCGACATCGCCGGCGCGTTGTTCATGTCAACCGCGCACGCCAGGCTCTTCTCTCCAAGCGCTTGCAGTTCGGCGAGCGCCAGGCTGAGCAGCCCCGCGCCGATGCCACGCCCACGCAGCGCGGCACCAACGCCCAGGTAGACCAGTTCAACGGTGTCGTGGGCCGGGAACCGGCTCAGCAGCATGCACCCGCACGGCCGGCCGTTCTCCGTCACCAGCCACCACAGCGAAGGGTCGAACGCGCCGACCGACTTGTGAGACTCCAGCACATCGTCAACGGTGCGCATCCCGCACAGCGCGGGGCAGTCGAGCGTGCCCGCGTACGACGCGTCCATCGCCTGCACCAGCATCGCCTGACCGGTGTCCCACGGCAGCTCGCTCATCCGCGTGACGCGCACGCCCGTCCCCTCCCAGTCAGGACGGTCGTAGCGAGCAAACCGTGAGACGTCCCGCCGCAGGTACGCAAGCTGTGCCAGGTTGTCGAAGCCCGCTTGCAGATAGGCGTCCGCCGCTTCAACCTCGGACGGCTCAAGCAGCCCCTGCGCGAGCACCGTTTCGCCGTACTCGCCGCGGGCCAGCGCTGCGCACGCGGCACTGATCACCGCCACCTGCTGCCGCCGCACACCCTCGTTTGCCCTGGCGCGGCCCGTCCGCACGCTCGCCGGCGCCAAGTAGATGCCCGCCGTGCGCCCTGAGCTGGGCACCACCTGAGCCACCTCGCCGACCGAGCCATCCTCAAGCACCGCCACCCACAGGCGCGAGGCCTGCCCCTTCGCCAACCCCTCCAGAACGCCCGCCTCGTCGATGGCGTCCCACCCACCGCGATCACCACCGCGATCGGCCCCCGGCCCGCCCTCGCCCTCTCCGCGCAGCAAGCGAGCCATGGCGATCCGCGCGGTGTCACCCCGGGCCTGAACCACCCGAAAAGGGAGGGGTTCGCCCCCACCACCCACAATGCCAGCTTGATTGACCAGACTCGCCAAGACGCACACCCTCCAAAGCCGCGGCCTAAACCCCCATCAATTCGGCACTTGCACCCGACAGCCAGTTCCGTACACTACGCAACTGGCGGGCGATCGCCGGGTTACTCACCCCGGCAGCGCAACCGGCACACAGGATCGACCATGACGCTCAAGAATCTCCTCATCTCGGCCGTTGTTCTTGCCGCTGCGACCCTGACCGTGGCCTTCACCGGCGGGCTCGCGCCCGAGCCGTCGGCCGTTGCCAAGCGGTGGCAGTTGCAAGTCGAGTTCGGCCCGCTCCGCGTCTATTCAACCACCACCGACAGCGGCCCACGCACGTTCTTCTACCAGACCTACAAGGCCATCAACCGTTCGGGGCAGGATGTGATCTTCGCCCCATCGTTTGACCTGGTCGACAACGAGGGCACCGTGCGGCATTCGGGACGGTCCGTGCCCGACAGCGTGACCAAGGCGATCATCGCCCACCTCCGCAACCCGCTCATGCAGGACCAGATCACCATCATGGGCACGATCCTCCAGGGCGAAGAGAACGCCAAGGAAGGCCTCGCCGTCTGGCCGTGCGAGAACTTCCGCCCAGGCTCGCTCACCGTGTACGCGGCCGGCTTCTCAGGTGAAACGGCCCTGGTCAAGGCTCCCGGGCTGAAGGACGAGAACGGCAAGGATGTGTTCATCACGCTC
>JAUXUZ010000408.1 GCA_030680655.1 Phycisphaerales bacterium | reverse complement strand
AACCTGCGCGCGGCGCTCGACGGCATCGCCGATCAGACCACGCACCCGCGTTTTAAGCGCGTCATCGTCGGGCTCAAGAACGACGTCGAGAGCGGCAAGCAGTTCAGCCAGGCTTTGGCGCGCCACCCCAAGCTGTTCGGCGCGCTCTACATCAACATGGTGCGGGCGTCGGAGATGTCCGGCTCGTTCTCGGAGATGCTCGACCGCATCGCCGACTACATCGCCCAGGAGATCGAGACGCGCAAGATGGTCATCGGCGCCGCGATCTACCCCGGCATCATCGGCACGATGGCCTGCGCCGTCACCGTCTTCCTGCTCACGTTCGTGCTCCCCAAGTTCCGCGCGGTCTTCCAGGGCAAGGAGCACATCCTGCCGTGGGCGACGAAGTTCCTGATGGGCCTGTCGGACTTCATGGTCCACAACTGGTACATCGTCATCGCCGGCATCCTGATCGTTGTCGGCGGTGTTTACGCCTTCATCCGCACGCCGTTTGGCAACCTGTGGTTTGACACGCTGAAGCTCAACTTCCCCGTCGTGAAGGGGATGTTCCGCTCGCTCTACATCAACCGCTCGCTCAAGACCATGGGCCAGCTGGTCAACGCGGGCGTGCCGATGCTCGACACGCTGGCGATCACGGGTGACGTCGCGGGCAATAAGCTCTACGAGAACATGTGGTCGGGCGTCTTCTCGTCGGTCAAGCAGGGCAAGAAGATCGCCAGCACGCTCCACAAGAACAAGCTGCTGCCGCAGTCGGTGGTGCAGATGATCTCCGCGGGTGAAGAGTCCGGTAAGCTCGGCGAGGTGCTCGACGAGATCTCGGCCTACTACGGCAAGGCCCTCAAGGACCAGATCAAGGCCGTCACCAGCATGATCGAACCGATCATGATCATCCTTATGGGAACCGTCGTCGGGTTTATCGCTATGGCCATCATCCTGCCCATCTTCAAGATGAGTCAGGTTGTGAAGTAGCCGATACCTCACCAGCGGCTCCGCGACCCGGAACTGACGCGCCCCCGCGCGCCAGGACCGGGAACCGCGAGGGCCCGGAGCGAGCGGTCATGGGCCCGGACATCCCCACGCCTTCGGTCAACCCGTTGTACACCGCTCGCAGCCGCCGGACGGCCCGGCGCGGGTTCACCCTGCTCGAGTGTGCGCTGGCGATGGTGATCCTCGCCGTCGGCGTGCTGGCGCTGATCGAGGCGCAGGGCTACTTCTTCACCGCCAACC
>JAUXUZ010000400.1 GCA_030680655.1 Phycisphaerales bacterium | reverse complement strand
TACCTGCTGGCACGCCCGCGGACGCTGCTGGTGCTGGTGCTCTTTGTGACGATGGCGGCGGCGACGGTGTTCTTTCTGCTGACGAGCCTGGCGCTGATGGCGAGCGAGAGCGCGGTGGTGAAGGTGATCGTCGCGGCGGTGAACCTGCTGCTGATGACGCTGGTTGGCGAGATCGTGAGCAAGGTGCTGGCGGCGCGGTACCGGGTGGAGGTGTGCCGGTTGACTGCGCCGTGGGTGCTCTACGCGTTCCGCGCGGTGCAGCCGTTCCTGCTGCTGGTTGAAAACGGGCTTGTCTCGCCGCTGGTGCGGGTGATCACACCGGAGCGGAAGCCCGAGCGGCTGACGGAGGAGGAACTCGATGCGCTGCTGCACCAGGGCTCGGCGGAGGGGGCGATCGACGCGGACGAGCGGCGGGTGCTGGGCCAGGTGATCAGGCTGAGCGGGCTGCGCGTGAAGGATGTGATGACCCACCGCGTGGACATGCACTGGGTGGAGGACACGGCGACGCACGCGGAGGTGGCGGCGTTTGTGCGTGAGAACCGGATGACCCGGCTTCCGGTGGTCACGGCGGGCGAGGACATCGATCAGGGGGTGCTGGGGCTGCTGGATGTGAAACGCTACCTGGCGATGTACGCCGAGCGGGCGATGGGGCTCCCGCGGTTGCCGGCGCTCTCACCGCTGAGCGTGACCGACGCGATGGACCCGGTGCGGTACGTGCCGGCCAGCGCGAGCCTCGACAAGCTGCTGGACCAGTTCAGCAGCGCCGGCATCAAGCTGGGGCTGGTGGTTGACGAGCACGGCGGCGTGGTGGGCATCGTGAGCACCGAGAACGTGGTGCAGCGGTTGATCGCCGAGCTGACCAGCGACGAGGACCTGGAGCTTGAGTCGCAGGTGAAGCAGCTGCCCGCGCCCGACGGCCGGTGGAGCGTTCCCGGGCGGCTGACGGTGCGTGACTGGGCAACGATGTTCGGGCTGGTGGGCGGCTCGGTGGAGGCGCGGGTCTCGACCGTCGGCGGGCTGATCTTCGCGAAGCTCGGGCGGGTGCCGCGGGTGGGTGATGTGGTGATGGTGGGGAACCTGCTGCTTGAGGTGCTGTCGCTGGTGCCGGGCGAGCACGGGAGCATGGGGCGGGTCGTCGCATCGGCGGCGGTGAGCATCGTTGAGAACAGCGCGGGCCACGATGGCAGCGCGGGCGGGGGTGGCGCATGAGCCGCAGCGCTCGCATCGGGATGCTGGGGCTGATCAGCGCGGTGAACGCGCTGGTGGTGGCCGACCCGGTCAGCGCTGAGGGTGCGGTGGGCGCGCCGATCAGCGCCGGTGTCTGGTGGCAGATGCTGGCGGCGCTCGTGGTTGGCACGCTTGGGCAGGCGGCGTTTGCCGGGCTTGAGACCGGGCTGTACACGGTGAACCGGGTGCGGCTGCGTGTGCGGTCATCGCGCCGCGAGAAGCCCGACCTATCCGCGCGGGTGCTGGCGGGTGAAGTGGTGCGGCTGCCGGAGGTGCTGCCGGCGTTGCTCATCGGCTACAACCTTGCCGGGGCGCTTGGCAGCTACGGCCTCACGGTGCTGCTGACAGATCAGGGCGGCTGGGGCATGGGGCGCTGGACGTTGCTTGCAACCAACCTTCTGGTGGTCACACCGGTGATGTTCTTCCTCGCCGACATGCTCCCGAAGGAGATCTTCCGGGCGGATGCGGACCGCCTGATGTACCAGGCGGCGGTGCTGCTGCGGATGTGGCGGCTGTTGCTGACCTACACCGGCGTGCTGCCGGCGGTGCAGTGGCTGGCGTACGT
>JAUXUZ010000394.1 GCA_030680655.1 Phycisphaerales bacterium | reverse complement strand
CCCCACGCCCGCAGGTCCAGCGGCATCACAAAGTGCCGCGCAGCCCCAAGCGCCGCCGCGACCTCCGCCGCGGCCGCAAGCTCATGCCGATGCCGCTGCCCATAGTCAAAGCTCATCGCATGACAGACAAACCCCTCCGCCCGCGCCATCGCCAGCACCGTCGCGCTGTCAAGCCCACCCGAAAGCAGCACCACCGCCACCCGCTCCGACTTTGCCGCGCCGCTCGCCATAGTCCCGCATGGTAACGTGTTGAGGCGACGCCCTTCTCCCGGCCTTACCCTGTTGCAGCCCCAGACCCGCACGCTCGATGCACGCCCTTCCGCGACAGGACTCCCCACCATGCCCAAGACGAAGACGAAGCTCAAGAGCACCCCCGCGCCCAAGAAGTCCGCACCCAGCAAGACCTCCAAGACTCCGCCCGCGCGCATGACCCTCAAGGAAGTCATGACCACGCTGGAGAAGGCCGGCACCGCGCAAGCGCGCAAAACCTACACCCGCCACGGCGCGGCCGAGCCGATGTTCGGCGTCAGCTTCGGCGACCTCAAGAAGCTCCTCAACAAGATCAAAGTCGATCAGGAACTCGCCGAGGCCCTCTGGGACACCGGCAACTTCGACGCCCGCAACCTCGCCGCCAAGGTCTGCGACCCCGCCAACTTCCCGCCCAAACTGCTCGACGAGTGGGCCAAAGTGCCCATCGGCTGGATCTGGGGCGGCTACGCCGGCCAGATCGCCGCCGAGGGCCCGCACGGCAAGGCCAAGGCCGAGAAGTGGCTCGCCGCCAAGGACGACCCCACGCGCACCGCCGGATGGTGCACCGTCGGCGCGATGGCGATGATCGACGAGGCCACGCCGGACGCCTGGTTCACCGATCACCTCGCGGAGGTCGAGAAGGGCATCAAGTCCCCCACCACCTCCAACCGCCACCGCTACGTGATGAACAACGCGCTCATCGCGATCGGCTGCCGCAACCCCGCCCTCCGCAAAGCAGTCACCGCCGCGGCCAAGCGGCTGGGCACGATCGAGATCGACCACGGCGACACCGACTGCAAGACGCCGGACGCGATCGAGCGAATGGAGAAGGCCTGGGACCGCGCGAAGGCATCAGGCTTCGCGAGCCCCGCAGCGCAAGAGCGTGCCCGAGAGTCAATGCGAACAAGGTGCTAGAGCGCAAGCACCCCAACAACATGTACCCCGACCGTCAGGAAGGGGCCACGCCGTTACGGC
>JAUXUZ010000392.1 GCA_030680655.1 Phycisphaerales bacterium | reverse complement strand
CCCGACCGGCCAAACCCAACCGGCCGGTCGATCAACAAAAGCGGGCGAGGAGATTCGAACTCCCGACGTTCAGCTTGGAAGGCTGACGCTCTACCACTGAGCTACGCCCGCTTGAAAAAGCGGCCCATGATACGCGCACTCCCCTCCGATGGGCGAATCTGCAAAGGGTGCGCAAATCCGCGAACCGGCCAGCGAGGTCGGCGTCCAACACGCAGCGGCCCCGGCCCGCCGCGAAAGGAGCCCAACATGCGCGCGTTCAACCCCCGTTCCGTCCGCTCGGCCCGGCACGCCTTTACGCTGATCGAACTGCTGGTGGTCATCGCCATCATCTCGATCCTGCTGGCGATCCTCTTCCCCGCTCTGTCTGGAGCGAGGGCGGCGGCGCGCCAGACCGACTGCCTCAGCGACATGCACAACATCGCCCTTGCGATCAACCTCTACGCCAACGACCACCGCGAGGTCCTCCCGAACCCCAACTTCAGCCCCGTCGCGACGGTAAAAGGGTGGCTCTTCGGACCCGGCGTTGACACGGCCAACTGCGTGCCCGAGGACCGTCAGACCGGCTCGATCTGGCCCTACCTGGAGGCGGAGCGTGCCTACCGCTGCCCCAGCCACAAGGGCCCCTACCTCGGCACGGCGAAGATGACCAGCTACATCATGAACGGCGCAACGATCGGCTACGGCCGCTACACCACGCCGCTGCGGATCGGGCAGATGCAAGGCGACGCCGTGATCCTCTGGGACGGCAACGAGGAGGAGACCACCATCGCGCCGTACAACGATGGCGGCAGCTTCCCGTACGAAGTCGTCCCGGGCCACCACGGCACTTCGGTGACGTGCGCGGTCGTTGACGGCTCCACCGTGGTGATCGTCGAGGCGGACTTCTACGCGCTGCGCGACTCACCGACCGCCAACCGATTCTGGTGCGTCCCCAACACGCCCAACGGTCGTTAGCCGACGTCCGTATCCGAACCGTGTGCGGTGGCCGGAGGCGGAGCCCACCAGCGATCAGAAGAAGTCGGTCATCCACGGCGGGCCCCCGCAGCCGAAGACCGTCGCGAGGTCCGCCAGTGCGCGGTCGGGCCCTTCGATCGCCGCGCCTCCCAGTTGCAGCGTCGCCGGCGTGGCAAAGCCGCTGTAGAGACTCGCCAGCGCCCGCTCGGAGACCCGCACCTCGCCGCGCCCGCCCGGCGTGACCTCCGCCCGCCCGTCACGCACGCGCAGCACCAGCGGCCCGCGGTTGCCCGGCAGCAGGTCGTCGGTCACGTGCAGGTGCACCTCCGAATCCACAGCGGCGTTGTAGCCGCGCAGGCGGAGCGCATCGGCGATTCGTACCAGGCGCAGCATCCAGAACTCCTTGAACGTGCCCGTGGCCCGCTACTGCCCCAGCAGGTGGAGCAGCGGGTGGTTCGGCCCGCCGTAGAAGACCAGTTCGTCGGCCATCGAGGCGTAGTCGTGCAGCATCCCCAGCAGGCGACGGCCCGCCGCGGCGTCGGTGAAGGCCAGATCGCTCAGCTCGACGGTCATGCGCCCAGAGTCCTTGCGCTTCTGCATCACAACGGCGTAGGCGTCGATCTCCGCGCCGCTCACGCTGGCGTACGCGACCCCCTTCTGTCCGCGCATATCGAACTTCCGCTTCCAGACGTACGTGCCGCGGTCGAGCATGCCGTCGAAGCGCGCCGCGAAGGCGCGGTACGGCGCGTGCAGCCGACCGATCGCCTCAAGCTCGACGGTCTCCCAGCTGTGTCCATCGGCCTTGCCCCCGCGTTCGCGGAGGTCGATCTCGGCCATCGGCACCGTGAAGCTCATGCGGTGCCCCGCCTGCTCGTACCCCACCTGACGGTAGAGCGGTTGCGTGCTGGCGTAGAGGGCCGACAGCGGCTCACCCTTCTCGAACATCTCCTCAAGGGCTTTCTGCATCATCCAGCGGGCCAGCCCACCGCCGCGGGCCTCGGGGGCGACCGCGACGCCCGCGATCCCCACCATCGGCACCGATCTGCCGCCGTAGAACTGCCCCATCTCGATCCGCCGCAGGCAGGCGTCGACGCGCCCGTCACCGGCGCGCTCGACGGTCCGGATGTCGCTCAGGCCCTGAGAGCGGACCCACTCTTCACTGTCCTTCAGCGGACCGCCGAAGGCGGTGCTGACCAGCGACGACACGCGGGCCACCCGCCCGTCGTCGACCTTTGTGTTGTAAACCGCGTCGATCACTGAGCCCTCCTGTGGATCACAGCACAAAGAAACTCTGGTGCAATTCCGCATGGCGCAGGTTGAGGGCGATCCACTCCTCGTGGGTCAGCTCGCCCAGGATGATGTTCGGGCGCGGCGGAGCCGCCTTGGCCAGACGCTCCCACGCTGCGCGCAGGCGCGACAGGCCTTCGTCGGTGGAGTAGACCTCCAGGTTCTTCGTGCCGCCCTCGATCTTGGGGATGCGCGCGCCCGCGGGCAATCCACGCAGGTACTTTGACTTCATGCAGCGCAAGATGATCTTGATGATCCACGGCGGCCGCAGGTCCGGCGGGTAGCCGTCCAGCGCGTAGCCGATCCAGCCCGCGATGTGCCCGAACGCCTGGCCCGGCGTCCAGTTCCCCAGGCGCTTGAGCGTCCCGTTGCGGTCGGCCTCGGAGATCAGCTCCGCATCGCGCAGGGCATCGTCGATGCTCGCAAAGTGCAGCCTGCGCCGGCCCTGGACGTGCTTGGTCTCGATCGCGCTCATGGGTCGCGGCCCTCCTGATCCGGCGTTACTTCGTCTACTCCTCCCCCCGTTACTTCGTCGATCCAGCTCTCGATCCGCGCTGCCCGCGGGAAGAGCACGGCGAGGGCGACCACGCTCCCCAGCGTGGCCAGCAGCAGCATCCAGTTGCCCGTGAGGTACGTCGATACGGCCCCGAGAAAGCCCGGCCCCTCCAGCGCTGCGCCCTGCACCACGCTCATACTCACGAACCCCTGATAGACGCGGCCCATCGCGGCCTCATCGTCGGCCCGTGACTCCCATCGCTTCCGCGCAGCGCGGGCCATGACCATCGGTGCAACGAAGACCACCACCAGCGCTGCTACACCCAGGGCCGGCACGGCCACCGCCAGCATGGCCGAAAGCCCTTCGCTGCTCGTACCCGTGGGCTGCGCAGCCGCATCGGTCCGCGTCAGCCCGAGGAACCCCAGCGTCCCGCCGCCGATCAGCAGGCCGATCACCAGCACCAGGCTGACCAACTGGCTCGACCGCAGCGCCACCTCCGCCGAGCGCGGCGGCTCAGGGAGGGCCGGCGGCCTGATTGCGGCTCTGCTCGATGGGTGCGGGCTTGCCGGGTCGGTCATCAACTCAGACTGTACCACCGACCAAACCGCATTCGTCGGGCGTGATGCGGTGGCACCCCTAGGGGTTGGGACGTCCGATGTGCTTGAGCACCTGCACGGTTGTGGGTGCAAAGCCGAGCTGCGCCAGCATCGAGCGGCTGGCGGTGTTGGCCCACGCGGTATCGCCGCGCACTTGGGTCAGACCCATGGACGCGAAGCGGGCCACCGTTTCGGCGACCAGCCGCGTGCCGACGCTGCGGTTGCGTGCGCTCGGCTCAACCCACAGGTCGTGGATGAAGCCGTACCGCTTGACCTCAAAGACCGGGATCTCGTCGAGGGTCTCACCGACGACAAACCCCAGCAGTTCGGCAGCGCCGGCTTCTTCAGCGACGAGCAAGACACTCGCCGGGTCCGCCGCGCGCTGGCGGAGCCACGATTCGTAGCGTGCGGTCACATCGGCGACGAAGGCGTAGCGCTGCGGCTCCAGCGTGCGGTGATAGTCGCACACGGCCTGGACCATGGGCAGCACGTTGGGCACATCGGCGTCGGTGGCGGGGCGGATGGCGAATGGCATGGGGGGGGAGAGGCAGAAAGGCAAGCCACGGATCGACACGGATCAGCACGGATCAAGACAGCGGAGAGGATGAAAGAGGGGGAAGGGGATGAGGAAAGGGCGCACTGTTCTGATCCGTGCCCATCCGCGTTCATCCGAGGCTACTTTTTTCTGCCCCGTTGGCGCGAGCGGGATCAGGTGTACAAGTAGGTGATCGGCGCATCGACCTCGGGGTGCAGGCTTGCGTGCACGGGGCAGGCGTTGCCGGCGGCCTCGATCCGCGGGCGCATCTCCGCGGGCACCGACGCCGAGAGCGTGACGACCACCGGCAGCCGCGCGATCCGGCGCGGGGCGGGCGGCTGGCTCATGTGCTTCTCCACCGATGCTGAGGCCCCGTCGAGTTTCAGTCCGTGGCGCTCGGCGAACATCGCCATCGTCGTCACGATGCACGCCGCGAGCCCGGCGGCCACCAGGTCGGTCGGTGAGAAGGCCGAGGCATCTCCGCCGATGTCCTTGGGCGCATCGGTGCGGAGCGTCGCTCCTTCGGGATGAACCAGCGAGCACTTCTTGTTGCCGTCATAGCGGGTGGTGATGGTGACCATGGCGGAGGGTAGAGTGCCCTCGCGCCGGGCGATGAAAAAGGCGGGCACAGTTTTAACCATGCCCGCCCTTAAGTTGTCAGTGAATGCAGAGGCTCAACGCCGGCGACGTGTGGCCATCAGGCCGCTCAGGCCGAGGATCGCCGCGGCGCCCGGCGCGGGGACGAGCGCGCCGGTGATGTTGCCGGTGATGTTGCCGGTGTTGCCGGACGTGCCGGGGAACGTGCCGTTGATGCGCACGTGCAGGCCGATCAACGTGTAATTGGCGGACGAGATTGACGGGAAGGTGAACGCCTGCGAGTTGCCCGAGGTGATGCCGGCATTCGGGTTGGAGCGCCAGCCGTAGATGCTCCCCGCGGCGCGATGGTCAGAGTCGTCGCTGAAGCCGCCGAAGTTGGCGAGCGAGCCTTGCGAGGCGTCGTCGTAGCCCGGGGCGATCAGGTAGAAGCCCATCACGTCGGTGATCGCGTAGGTGTTGCTGTTGTAGGTGAACGTGGCGCCGGCGTTGAACGTGATGGTGTAGTTCAGGTTCGGGCTGGCGACTGAAGGCGAGATGGTGATTCCGCTGATCCCGGGCACGGACAGGAAGCTGTTGATCGTGGTCGCGCTGGCGGTTCCAGCCGTTGCAGCGATCAAGCCAGCACAAACAAGGGCAAGCGAAGCGGTACGGGTCGAGGTCATTCTCTGCTCCTTAAAGACGTAGGGATATCTGCCGATGCCCAATGCGGGCTTCGGTTGCTTACCACCGGCACCGAATGAGGGCTTTGCCCTGCTCGGTCAACCTGCGGCAACACGTTGGTTCAAACTCTCACTCACACAGCGGCATTCACGAGGCCGCTCCACTACAACATACGTTTCGTTTCGTCGCCCGGCTGCGATTTTGGAAAAACAAAGAATCACTTTTTCGCGCCGTCGGCGGATAACCATGGCAAGATGGTGAAGCCGCGCCGCCGGGGTTCTTTGGGCAAAGCGACCGCTTGGACACGCGGTCGAAGCGGGCATCAAAGAGCTTTGGCTGGACGTGGATTAACGGTCTTCAATGCG
>JAUXUZ010000379.1 GCA_030680655.1 Phycisphaerales bacterium | reverse complement strand
TGACCTGCCCCCCAAATCCTGATCCAGCAACTATGAGAGTCCCGACGGGCCCCGGTGCGGCCCAGGAGACTCTTGACGATGAAGCGGACAAGGCATTCGGCGGAACAGATCGTGGTCAAGCTGTGTGAGTCGGAGGCGATGCTGGCGGCGGGGAGGACGGTGGCGCAGGTGGTGCAGGCTCTGGGTGTGAGCGAGCAGACGTACCACCGCTGGCGTGAGCAGTACGGTGGGATGAAGGCCGATGAAGCCCGGCGGCTGAAGGAACTGGAGGTCGAGAACGCGCGGCTGAAGAAGGCGGTGGCGGACCTGACGATCGACAACCAGATCCTCAAGGAGGCGAACGACTACCTGGGAAAGCCGCATCGCCCGCGCGGCGGAGGTGCGTCGTGACGCACGTGCGGGCGGAGTTGAACCAGTCGGAGCGTCGGGTCTGCCGGGTGCTGGGGCAGGCGCGATCGACGCAGCGGTACGCGTCGATCCCCCCCTCCCGCCGCGACGGGGACGAGCACCTGGTGCGTCGGATGCACGAGCTGGTGCGGCAACACCCCCGCCGCGGCTACCGGCTGGTGTGGGGGATGCTGCGTCTGGAGGGTTGTCGTGTGAACCGCAAGCGGGTCTACCGGCTGTGGAGACAGGAGGGGTTGCGGGTGCCTGGAAAGCGGCACAAACGCACGCGTCTTGGGTGCAGTGAGAACGGCATCCTGCGGCGTCGCGCCGGGCACATGAACCACGTGTGGGCGGTGGACTTCATCCACGACACCGATGCGCGTGGCCGGCCCTTGAAGTGGCTGAGCGTGGTCGATGAGTTCACGCGTGAGTGCGTGGCGTTGGAGGTCGGTCGATCGATGACCGCCCGGGGCGTGGCGGAGGTGCTGATCGACCTGTTCACCACGCGGGGCGTGCCGGTGCACATCCGCAGCGACAACGGGCCGGAGTTCATCGCCAAGACGATCCGCCGTCTGGCGGGGCTGACGGGGGTGGAGAGCCTGTACATTGCTCCGGGCAGCCCGTGGGAGAACGGGTACGCGGAGAGCTTCCACTCGCGTCTGCGCGACGAACTGCTCAACGCGGAAGTGTTCGAGGGTGCGCGGGACGCCAAGGCCCTGGCGGCCTCGTGGCGGCACGAGTACAACCACCACCGGCCGCACAGCTCGCTGGGGTACGTGCCCCCGGCGGCGTTCGCGGCGACGCTGTCGGTGCCTCCGGTCGGGGCTGCGCCCCTCCCTCCGGCACCGACAGCGTGTTCGACTACCCTTCCACGACTCTCATAGCGGCTGGTACAGAAAACGGGGGCAGGTCAGGGGTGGGTCTTCGTCGCGGCACGGCTCGCTCAGCCAGCCAGCGGCGAGCGGCTCGAGCCGACGCCGCTGGTCCTGCGATTTGCTACGCCAAGCCCCGTCTACCCCATGAAGCTCACCGGCGCCGGCAACGGCCCGCTCGACCTTGAGCTGTGCGTGATCGCCGACGCAACCGCGGCCGCGCCTGGCATGCGGGTGGCCCGCTCAAGCCCCCTCTACGCCAAGAGCGCAGACTACGTGCCCGACGGCGTGCCGCTGGTGCACGAAGGCCTGCAGGAACTCGCGTCTCGCGTCGGCAAGCCCGGCGTCCAGAGCGACCCGCCCGCGTGGATCACCCGCCTTACCGGCCGCCTGACGTCTCAGCAGCAGGCCGCCGATATGCCGATCAGCATCAGCTCCACCGGCGAGCGGATCGGCGAAACGCTCTACACGCGTGCGGGGGCGCGGGGTGTCGGTGCCGAGTGGGGGGCCGGTCTCGCAGCGGTCGGCGTGTTCGCGCTCGCCATCGTCGCCAGCGTGAGTACGGTCTCGAACAGGCGGCAGACGCAGTGGTTCGCCGCGTGCCTCGGCTTCGGCCTGATCGTGTGCGTGGGCGTCGCCGCGGCCCTGCCAACGTTCAGCGGCGAAGTGCGGATCGGCCGCCGCGTCGAACGTCTGGGGCAGCAGATGGTCTATCACCTGAGTGACGAGGGTCCGGATGGAATCGAGAACATCCGGGCGTTCATCGCCACGAAGCGCGCGGCGAAGGTCGAGCCGTACGTGAGTCTGCCGCTCGAAGGCGACACCCCCAACGGCTACACGCTACGGACCGACGACGCCGGTGAGGTCTGGGTTGAACTTTACGATGGCTACGGTGCGAGCGAGCAGGCCTACCGGCTATCGATCTTGAGGAGATGATGCGGCTGCGCGGGTGAACGTTGCAGGCTCACCCCCGCATCACACCGAGCAGTTGCCGCGGCGAGCGTCGCACCAGGGCCCAAGCGGTGGGTGCCGCCGCGCCAACGGTGATGACGGTGACGGTGAGCCACGCCCACGCCATCGCGCCGTAGGGTGGGCGGAAGCCGAACTCGACGCCGATGGTTGACGAGGTGACGTTCTGCCCGCCCCACGCGGCCTGCAGGCCGAGCCCGGAGCCGAGCAGGCAGGCCGCGAGGGCGATGATGAGCGCCTCGCCGATGACCAGCCGCCCCAGCAGCCAGCGGTGCGCACCGATGGCGCGGAGCACGCCGAACTGGTAGGTGCGTGCCTGCACGCCCGCGATGATGATGTTCGCGACGCCGAACGAGGCGATGAGCAGTGCGCCGATCGCCACCAGCGAGAAGATCCTGAGCGAACCGCCGATCATCTCGTGCAGGTGCTTCTTGAGCCACACGGCCGTGCCGCCGGCGATGATGCCGGTGCCGGGGAGGCGCCGGATCGCCGTGTAGGTTGCCTCCGGGTCTGCCCCCGGCTGGAAATTGACCTGCACGAGGTTGATCGCGTCGTTGCCGAAGCAGCGTTTGAGGTCGGCTCGCGTCCCGAAGACGCTGTTAATCGCCTGGTCGACATAGTTCTCGCCGATGTCGAAGAACTTGCTGGCGATGTCGAGCCCGGGGCTGGTGACGACGCCGACGACCTCGAACTCGTAGGGTGTGCCGCCGTCGTCGACGAGCTTGATCTTGCTGCCAAGGCCGATCCGCTTCGTGACGTAGAACTCCTTCGCCACCAGCACCGCGCCCCCCTGCTTGAGCCGCGCGATCGCCGTCGCCTGGTCACCCTGCACCCAGTCCACCCGCGTCATGTCAAAGAACGAATCGGGCTCGAACGCGAGGAACGTGGTCTTGTACTTCGTCAGCCCGCTGATGCCGAACGCGCCCGTGCTCACGTTCTGCAGGGTGATGGCGCACGCGTCCTTCACACCGGGGACTGCGCGGATGCGTTCGGCGGTGTCGGGTTTGATGCTCAGCCCGGTGACGAATCCGTCGGGGAAGTCCATCTTGTCGAGCCAGAACTCCAGCACGCTCCGCCCGTTGGTCCAGATCGAGATCAGCATCGCCAGGCCGACCATCATGCTCGCGGCCGTGAACCCGTGCCGGAAAGGCGTCTGCGCGAGGGTGCGGGCGAGCAGGCGGGGCGGCAGGCGCAGGACCACCGACAGCACCGGCGAGACGACCCGCCCGACGAAGACCGTCAGCGGCGTGCCGAGCATGAAGTAGCCGGTGAGCATGGCCGGGATGGCGATGGGCACGTAGAACCAGAAGAAGTTGTCCGTGTTTGCGGGGCGCGTCAGCACGACGGCCGCGTGCAGAGCGATCAGCGCCAGCGCACACACGAGCATGGCGATCACGGTGCGCTTCCGCGCCGGAACAGACCGCGCGGTGAGGCCCTGAAGCGGCGAGACGCGGGCGGCGTTCCACGCCGACCAGCCCGCGCCGATCACGCCCGCGCCCACTGCGCCGACCGCCGCCGTCACCACGCCCCAGCCGCTCATCGCAAACCCGCCGGGCAGCTGGGCCGGGTACATCGAGACCAGCCACGCCGCGCCACCGACGCCGATGGGGAGCCCGATGCACGCGCCGATGAGTCCCACGATCAGACCCGAGCAGACCTGCGCCGCGGCGAGCTGGCCGCGTGTGGCGCCGATGCACCGCAGGATCGCCAGCTCGCGGGTGCGCTCGGTGACGCCGGTGGTCATGCCGGTGGCGATGATAAACGAGGCCGCGAGGAACGCGAAGACGCTCGCGATGACCAGGGCGATCTGCGACGTCTGGCGGTTGGACTGGAACCCGGCGGTTACGCGGGCGGTGGGCTGAAGGATCAGCGGCTTGGGCACCTGGGCGCTGTGGGCGGCGACGAACCCTTCGGCGTTGTCGGCGGCGGGTCCCTCGAGCACGATCTCGATCTCGTGCACGGCGTTTGGGTGGTCGGTGAGGCGCTGCAGCGTCGCGAGGGTGAGGTAGACGGGCGTCTGGGCACCGAGGTAGCCAGAGAGCGGTGGGGGGCGGACGGTTCCTACCACTTTCAGGATGTCTGTGTCGCCGAAGCGGAGGACCTCGAAGGTGTCGCCCACGCTCAACTGCAGCAGTTCGGCGGTGCGGATGTCCAGGACCGCTTCGTCGTCTTTCTCGAGCATGCGCCCGCTGGCGAGGTCGAACGGGCGAAGTTGCTGCTCACGACCCGGGATGATCCCGTAGGTGATGGTGCGGTGATCGACCTTCGCACGCGGGTTGTTCAGGGCGAGCGAGTCGATCAGCCGCCCCGAAACAACCTTGACGCCCGGCCACCCTTCGGCCATGGCGATGATCGACGCGTCAAAGTGCGTCCGGCCGGGGTGGGTAAGGCGGAGCGTGCCGGCGCCGACGGTCTCGGTAATGCGCTGCTCAAGGCCCAGGTTGATCGAGGCGATGGCGCACCCGATGGCGACAACCAGGGCGGCGCAGAGGGCCACGCACGCGCACAGCAGGGCCGTGCGCCCGCGCCTAGCGGACAAGTTGCTGGTAGCGAGTCGCCACGCCGCCCGCATCGGTTCCCTCCGTGTCGAAGCCACCGATCATGCGCCCGTCCTGGATCACAAATACGTGCCGGCAGTGCGCGGCCGCGGCCGGCTCGTGGGTGACCATCACGATGGTCGTGTTCTGCTGCGCAGCGACGGCGGCGAGCAGGTCCCACAGGGCCTCGGCGCTGCGGCTGTCGAGGGCTCCGGTCGGTTCGTCGGCCAGCAGCACGGCGGGCCGGTAGAGCAGCGCCCGAGCGATGGCGACGCGTTGCTGCTCGCCGCCGGAAAGAGAGTCTGGGCGGTGCGTCGCGCGGTGGGCGACGCCGAGTGACTCCAGCAGTTCAGCCGAACGGGCGGCGAGGGTCTGTGGGTTGTCGCCCGCGAGCACGCCGGGGAGTTCGACGTTCTCCCTGGCCGTGAGCGTGGGGATGAGGTTGAACTGCTGGAACACGATGCCGATGCCGGTGCGGCGGAACGTGGTCAACTCGCGTTCGGTGAGGTTGTGAAGCGAGCGCCCGCCGACTTCGATCGTGCCCTGGTCTGGCGTATCGAGAGCGCCGAGCAGGTGCAGCAGCGTGCTCTTGCCCGAGCCGCTGGCGCCCATGATCGCGTAGAAACCGGGCGTGTCGATCACAAGGTCCGCCCCGCGCAGCGCGTGCACGGTGCGTGGGCCGAGGCGGTACGACTTGTGCACGTTCTGGCAGCGGATCATGCGGTTGCGCGAAGGGGGGAACGACCGCGGTGGGTACGCGGTCGCTGCAGGCAGGGTTCTCGAAGTAGACGCGTTTCGGCTCGGATCGCGCGGGGTTTGCTTCCGTCAGGCTTGGGCCGCGATTAGTGTGCGGGGTTGGCCTTGTCGTACGCGTCGGCCTTGCTGAGCTTGTCGATCCCTGAGTTGTCGGTGATCTTGAGCTTGACAAGCCAGTTGGCGTAAGGGTCGGCGTTGAGCAGGGCGGGGTTGTCTACCAGGGCTTTGTTGACCTCGGTGATCTCGCCCCCCAGGGCCGAGTAGACGTCGCTGGTAGTCTTGACCGACTCGACCTCACCCACGATCCCTCCGGCGGCCACCTTCGTGCCGACGGCCTTGGTGTTCACATAGGTCACGTCGGTCAGGGCGTCGACGGCGTAGCGGGTGATGCCGACGGTGCAGGAGTCGCCGTCTACTTTGTGCCACTCGTGGGACGCGGAATAGA
>JAUXUZ010000364.1 GCA_030680655.1 Phycisphaerales bacterium | reverse complement strand
GGGCTTTATCGTGTTTGATTGAGTTACTACCCCGAGGCCCGGCCCTGACCGGCCGGGCCTCGATTCAAGCGTTCCCGACGGAGGCCGTGCGTTCAAACCCTCACACCCCCCCGCCCCTTCAAACGTGGTCGCTCGGCAGAGGCACGAGACCGAAGCGGCGCTGCATCAGGGCGCGGCCCGCGTAGATGAGCGGCGTGAGGGCGAGGGCGATGAAGAACTTGAGGATGTAGCCCGTAGCGGCGGTCTGGGGGACGCTCTCGATGGGCATTGGGTCACCGCCGCCAAAAACCATGCGTCCGTAGCTGAGGCCGAAGAACGTGACGACGAGGCTGTCGAGCATCTGGCTGACGACGGTGGAGCCGGTTGCGCGGAGCCAGACCATCTTGCCGCCGGTGAGGCGTTTGAGCCGGCCGAAGATGGCGATGTCGCACATGCTGCCGGTGAGGTACGCCAGCAGCGAGGCGAAGTACATGATCTGCGACGATTGGAAGACCGCTTCGAACGCGTCGGGCGCGACGTTGAACGGCACCTCCCAGCGCGGCATCCAGAGCGTGGTACGCACGACGAACCAGACGAACGCGCCCATCGCGAAACCGATCCAGACGATGCGGCGGGCGGCTCTGCGGCCGTAGTACTCGTTGACCAGGTCGGTGAGCACGAAGGTGATGGGGAAGGTCAGCATGCCGCAGGAGTGCTTGACCGTGATGCCCCACAGGTTGAACGAGAAGAGCTTGACGCCGGTGATGTCGGCGATGAGGAGGGCGGCGACGGAGAGGGCGGTGAGCCAGAGGTAGACCCTCTGCGCGGTTGTGAAGGTGGTCTGGGCGGTGATGGCGGCGGGCGTGGCCGAGGAGGGAGGGTGGGGCGGGGGTGGCATTGGAGGAGTGTACAGATGACGCGGTGACGCGGTGAGAAAGGCATGACGCGGTGAGAAGACAGGGGCAGAAGGTCATTGATCCTTCACCGCGTCATGCCTCGCTCCCTACCCTCTCCGCGATGACGACTCACCCTTCCATTCCCCATCATCCCGGTCACGCCGGGCACACGCTCAGCACCGCGACGACCGAGTTCGAGAAGCTCGACCGCTGCAAAGGCCTGGAGCACCGGCCGCGGGTGCTGCTGGGCAAGATGGGGCTCGACGGTCACGACCGCGGGGTGAAGGTGATCGCCCGGGCGCTGCGTGATTCGGGCGTGCACGTGATCTACTCGGGGCTCTGGCAGACGCCGCGGTCGCTGGCGATCAGCGCTGTGCAGGAGGATTGCGACGTCATCGCGGCGAGCATGATGAGCAACAGCCACCTGGTGCTGGGGCCGCGACTGGTTGCTGAGTTGAAGACGCTCGGCCGGCCGGACATGCCGGTCTACATGGGGGGCATCCTGCCGTCGGAGGATGTCAGTGAGTTGCTCAAGCTCGGCATCGCGCGGTGCTTCACAACGGCGACGGGGCTGATGGACATCGTGGAAGCTGTGAAGGGTGCGGTGAAGGTGCCGGCGCCGAGCCTTGGCGCTGAGACGACGCAGGCGCAGCTGGCGCGGGACATCACGCTGGTGCACGCCGGGAAGGCGCTGCGGACAGGGGCGAAGAAAGCGAGGCCCCAGCGGGTGATCGGGGTGACGGGTTCGCCCGGCGCCGGCAAGAGCACGCTGGTGGCGCAGCTGGCGGGTGAGTACACGCGGCGAGCCAAGGACCGGAAGGAACTCGGACGCGTGGCGGTGGTGGCGTTTGACCCGATGAGCCCGATCACGGGCGGCGCGCTGCTGGGTGACCGGCTGCGGGTGGACTTCAACGCGATCGACGATGCGATCTATTACCGGTCGCTGGCGATCACAAGCGAGGACTACCACACGCTCGACGAGATCCTGCGGGTGATCGGCGGGGCCGTGGGCGCAGACGGGACGCCGGTCTACAAGACGGTGTTCGTCGAGACCGTCGGCGCCGGCCAGAACGAGACGGCGGTACGCAACCACGTCGACAAGACGGCGGTCGTGCTGACGCCGGGGATGGGCGACGCGGTGCAGATGGACAAGGCGGGCATCCTTGAGATCGCCGACGTCTTCGTGTGCAACAAGGCCGATTACCCCGGCCAGAACGAGCTGGTGAAGAACCTGCGCGACGTGGCGGGGCGCCGGCCCGTGCTTGAGACCGTCGCCACCATGGGCAAGGGTGTGCCCGAGTTGCTGGACCTGCTGCTGGCATGAGCCAAGCGCCCGGCAAGCCCGAGGCCGACGCGCCGCCGCACACCATGCAGTGCATGGAAGTCTGGGGCGGGTTCGGCCAGAGTGACAACGGCGTGATCATGCCGGGCCTTGACGTTTGGGTCTTCTCGCGGCCGTACCAGGGTTCGAGCGAGGGGGGCGATGTTCACTATGTCAGCAGCTGTGGCACGGGCAGGATCAGTCGGTTGCTGGTAGCGGATGTATCGGGGCACGGCGCGAGCGTGGCGACGATCGCCAAGGACCTGCGCGACCTCATGCGGCGGTACGTGAACTTTGTCGATCAGCGTGTGTTCGTTGAGCGGTTGAACGGGTCGTTCGTTGAGCTAAGCAAGAACGGGCTCTTCGCGACCGCCGCCGTCGCGACGTTCTTTGCGCCGAGCCAGACGCTGACGGTGACCAACGCCGGGCACCCGCGTCCGTTGCTCTACTCGCGTGAGCGGAGGGCGTGGCGGCTGATGACGGAGGATGCGCGGGAGAGCGGCAAGGGCCTTGCGAACCTGCCGCTGGGGTTGTCCGAAGAGACCACCTACCCCAACATCATGCTCCAGGCGACCAAGGGGGACGTTGTGGTGATCTACTCAGACAGCCTGATCGAGGCACCGCTGGAGGACACCCCCGGCGCGAAGCCCGGGCGGTTGCTGGGGGCGGAAGGGTTGCTTGACGTCGCACGCTCGGTGCAGATCGAACCGGTGGAGACCCTGGCGACGCGGCTGTACGCCGCGGTTCTGGCCCGCGCAGCGCGGGGCACGCAGACGCTCGGGGATGACGTGACGATCCTGGTGCTTCGGCCCAATGGGAACCGCGAGGCGGTGCCATTCTTCGAACGGGTCTGGGCCGCCGTGCGGTTTCTTGGTGTCGCCGCGGCGAGCCTTGTGGGTGGGAGAGCGGCTCCGTGGCCTGAAATGAGCCGCACCAACGTCCTGGGGTCGATGTTCAAGAGCGTCTCGGAGGGGTATGGAAAAGGCGCGGAGCGGATCTGAGCGATCAGCCGCACCGCGCCTTGGGTTTGTTTGACGGCAGGGCTTAGAGCTTGAGAACGGGCTCGGCCACGGGCCAGAGCCAGGAGAACGTCGCCCCGGTGACGACGCCGTAGAGCACGCCGTCGACAAGGCAGTTGACCATGGCGCGTTTGCTGGCCTGGAACCAGATCATGTTCGGCAGGAACGAAAAGCAGTAGGTGAGGATGCCGATGGTGCCAACGACCTGGAAGCGGTCGCCAAAGGAGCCGGCATGCCCGGGCAGCGTGTGCCACGCGACGTAGCCGATCAGCACCGACGCGATCAGGAAGACCAGGAACGTGCAGATCATGTTCTTGGGCATGCTCGGCTTGGTGAACACCGTCAGCACGCCAGAGGGCGCACGCTCCCAGCTTGCTTTGCCTTCGGGTGTGTTGCACGACTTGTTGTCCATCTTGGGGAAGACGTAGACGCCGGGGGCGATGCCGCGGGCCTTGAGGTCGTCACGGACCGCTTCCTCATTGGGCAGCTTCGCCCAGTCGTCCTTGTGGTGCGGCAGGATGGCCCACACAAGGAAGCTGCACATGAAGACAGCGACAGCACATACCACGATCGGCAACCACAGGTGTTGGAGAAACTCCATAACGACGCTCCATACAGGCCGTGAGGAGAGTGGCACCGGAAGCACAACCGTGCCGCGGCCTGATTGGTTGGCGTTATCGGTTGGCGGGGGCTCAGGGCTTGCGTAGGAGCAGCGCACAGAGGGCCTGACCGTGCAGAAAGGCCCTGTCGCCGACGGGGCCGATCTCGCCGGCGGCGGACATCCCCGCAAGCGGCAGGCCAGGGTGAATCGTAATCGCGGTGCCCGCCTTGGCCTTCATCTCGGCGG
>JAUXUZ010000362.1 GCA_030680655.1 Phycisphaerales bacterium | reverse complement strand
GGCCAACCCCAACGGCTTCACCCCCGGCGTCACGCTCAACGCGGGCACCGGCGAGGTCACCGTCGTCGGCAATACCGGCGCGCTCAACGACATCTCGATCGCCGACGCGAACATCCGGGTCTACCCCGGTGGCACGGGCACAGCCGCAACGCCCTTCACCGTCACCAAGAACACCAGCGCCGACGGCGAGTCCGCGCGCACCAACTTCGTCGTCTACGACTCCCTGGGCAACGCCGTCAACGTCGGCGTCACCATGACGCTGGTGGCCCGTGGCGGCGGCACGCCGGGCACCACGTGGCGCTACGACGTCTCGTCGGTTGACGACAACGACGGCGACCCGCGGATCTCATCGGGCACGATGCAGTTTGACGAGAACGGGCACCTCTCGACCTCCACGCCGCTGTCGGTGAGCATCGACCGCACCTCGATCGCCGGCGCAGCGAGCCCCCTGACCTTTGACCTCTCCTTCGCGGCGATGACCGCGCTGGGTGACGGGCAGACCGCGTCGTCGTCCACCATGTCAAAGCTCAGCGGCAACGGAAGCGCCATGGGCGAGCTCTCCGGGTTCAGCATCGGCAACGACGGCATCATCAGCGGATCGTTCAACAACGGGCTCGTGCGTGTGCTCGGGCAGGTCGCTGTCGCCGGTTTCGCAAACGCCGAAGGGCTGGTCGATAACGGTGGAAACCTCTTCTCGGTGGGTGCCGACTCTGGTGCCGCGGTGGTCACCGAGCCGGGCAAGATGGGAACCGGCAGCGTCACCAGCGGCGCGCTGGAGCTCTCGAACGTTGACCTTGCAGCCGAGTTCATCAACCTCATCACCGCCAGCACCGGCTACTCCGCGGCCAGCCGCGTGATCACCACGACCGACCAGCTCATGCAGCAGCTGCTGGTCATCGGGCGGTGACCCTCGCGCGTTATAGGTGATACCCGCCGGTCGAAACGGCCGTTGCGGCCGTGCGGGCTCAGAAAACGGGCCCCTCGCCCGTCACGCCGCTCAAAAATCGAGTGTGCCCGGCGCTTCAGTCCGCCCGTGCGACCGCCGATAACACGGTGACCTACCCGAAGGACCAAGCCGTGGAACCACTGTTCTTCTATCTCGCTGGCGGTCTCGGTGCGGGCGTCGCCGGTTCGTTTGTGGCCGCGCGCCTCATGGCGGTGGATCGGCTCTGGGCACTCCCGGGCAAGCCGGAGCCCCGCTCGCTTGTGCGCCCCCTTGTGCAGGCGGCAACGATCTACAGCGCAACTGGCCCGTCAGGGCTCGTCGCACTGGCCGCCGGCAACGACCACCCGCTGATCTCAGCAGCCCTCCGCCAGATCATCCAGGGGCGCAGCGCCGATGAGCTGCGAGCGTCCCTCACCGCTCGACTCAACGCGATGCACCGCACTGACCAGAAGTGCCAGTTTGCAGGGCGGCTGCTCGGCAGGCTTGCGCCGGTGCTCGGCATCACCGGGATGGCCGGCGCGATGTACCTGGCGCTGAGCCAACTGAAAGACTCGGGCGGCTCGGTCGCCGGGCTTGCCGTCGCGGTGATGCTGCTGATGGTGGGGGGGAACCTGATCGCCATGTTCAGCCGCAAGCTCTCGCGCGGGGCCCCAAGCGCGTCCGCCGCGGGCCAGATCGGCGGCTCAATGGTGATCGAGGCCGCGGCCATGATCCGCGGTGGAGCGACGCCGCAGTCGGTCGAGCATCGGCTGCTGGTCATCCTCGGCGACGAACCCGCCGGTGCCGCGATCTCCCAGGCCGCGTAACCGTTACAGGCGTCAGGGCCGTTCGACAGCACGGTCAACCCGCCCTCCCGCACGGTCGATCCAGACCCCAGCGCAGAGTGTGCTGCCGCAACCGAACCCACGCCCTCCGTCCCGAGTGAACACCCATGGCCGAGAAGAAGGACGCCAAACAAGCCGAGAAGCCCGCGGAAGCGCCGGCGAAGAAGGGCCTGCCGATCAAGACGATCGGCATCGTCGCCGCCGTGATGGTTATCGAGGCCGTCGCGGTCTTCGCCGTGTTCAAGGTCATCTCGCCAAAGGCCGGGCACGCCGCGACGGACGTGGCAAACATCCACAACGACGACGGCGACTCTCTGAAGGAGATCAAGGTCGTTGACGAGCGGTTCCAGAACATGCGGAACACTGAGAGCTGGATGTGGCAGGTTGTTGTCGCCGTCCAGGTGAAGAAGCGCCACGCCGAAAAAGTCGAGGGCATCCTCAAGGCGCGCGAGGCGGAGATCAAAGACGGCCTCCGCCAGATCGTCGGCCGGGCCGACCACAACCAGCTCAAGGAGCCGAACTCCGAGACGCTGAACCGCCAGTTCACCGCGTTCTTGAACAAGCTTGTCCCGGTTGACGAGAAGACCAGCGAGCCGCTCATCGAGAAGGTGCTGATCCCGCGGTGCTTTGGCATCTCCGCCGAGTGACCGTGGATGCCCCTAGGTAGCCGCATCGCCCGTCGGCCTGCGGCCCAAACCGCCCCCGCGCAAAACCTGCCGATCCAAGCCGCCATCGCTGCGCTCGCACAAGCGCACTTTGTGCATCGACGCCCCCTCCCGGGCCGATGCACCAGCGACGCGGGCCGGATACCGCGTGTCACTCTCTCCCGGCTCGCATCCACGGGTGGAACCCATGGCCGACCAAAACGAAGTCCCAAACCCTGCCAGTGAACCAGACGATGCCGCCCTCGCCGCGGCACAGGCAGCGATCGCCGCCGCCCGACAGGCCAACGCGGCGCCCGCGCCAGCGCCGGCCACCGGCCCGAGCGTGGCGACGTTCCCGTCGTTTGAGAACATCCCTTCAATGCGCATGCCCGAGGGGATGGACCTGCTCTCTGACGTAAACCTGAACGTCAAGATCGAGCTCGGCCGCACCAAGATGCTGCTCGAGGATGTGCTGAAACTCGGCGAAGGGACGGTCGTCGAACTCGACAAACTCGCCGGCGACCCCGTGGACATCTACGTCAACGACCGCCCGGTCGCCCGCGGCGAGGTCCTCGTGCTCAACGACAACTTCTGCGTGCGCATCAGTGAGATCCTGAACCGAGACGCCTCAGACAAGCCTCTTCACAAACGTTGAACCTCTTCCTTCTGTGAACGGAACCGCCGGCGGAGCCGGCGAGCCTCACCATGAGCAGGATGCTCAATCTCGTCGCGCTCGCTGCGTCGCTTCTGCTGCCGGCTATGCCGTTGTTGGCCGACGGCCAACCGCAAGCAGATGGTGCCGCACCCGCAACGTCGCCCGCGCCGGCGCCCAACTCCGCTGTTCCACCCGCAGAAGACTCACGCCCGCTCTTCCCTGCCGGCTTCAAAGCCCCCGCACCCGGCGGTGGGGCTGCCACTGCAAAGCCCGCGCAAACGCCTGCTGAAACGACAGGCATCGGGACCATCACGGCGACGGCGGTGCCCCTGGCGGTGGTGATCGGCGTGATCATCGTCGCGGCGATGCTTTTCAAGCGGGCGGTCAAGAGCGGCGGGTCGCTTGCCGCGGCCATCGGTGCCGGCGGTCGCGCTCCCGCAGGCCTGCTCGAGGTGCTCGGTCGCTACCCGATCGCACGCGGGCAGACGCTCGTGCTGCTCAAGGTCGATCAGCGCGTGCTGCTGCTCTCGCAGTCTCAGGCCACGCGCGGCCATTGCGGCGGGTTTACTACGCTGAGCGAGATCACCGACCCCTGTGACGTTGCTTCGATCCTCGCCAAGGTCGGCGAGAGCGAGGCGAGCGGGCCCGCGAGCCGCTTCAACGCCTTGCTCGCCGATGCCGACGGTCACCACGACGCCGCGCGCCCGCGTGGACTGCGCCGACTGGCGGGGCTGATCAACCCGCAGCCTGTCTCGTGGCAGGAGCCCGAGCCCCCGGCACCGACTGAACTCGAAGGGCCAGAATCGCCCGCGCCCACAATGCGGTTCACGGGCGTCGATACGCTCCGCTCGCGCCTGGCCGCGATGAAGGGTGGTGCACGGTGAAGCACCTGCTGGCGGTTCTTGCTGGCCTGCTCGTGTTCGTGGCCCCCGCGGTGGGCCAGGTCGGTCCGATTGACGATGCCGCGCCCGTGAGCCTGGTCCCGCAGGCGGCGCCCGCGGCTTCCGTCGCTGCAATGTCCGACCCGTTCAACCCCGCGTCGATCCTCGCCGAGGCGTCGCGCGTCCTGCCCGGCGCAGGCGGCGCTCAACCGTCCGGTGGCAGCGGCAACGCGGCCGACGGCAAGGGCGGGCTCTCGACCGCGATGAACGTGCTGCTGGTGCTGACGGTCATCTCGCTGGTGCCCTCGATCGCGCTGATGTGCACCTGCTTCCTGCGCATCGTGGTGGTGCTGGGACTGCTCAAGCAGGCGCTGGGCACGCAGCAGATGCCCCCCAGCCAGGTCATGCTCGGCCTCTCGCTCATCCTCACCATGGTCGTGATGGCGCCGACGATCGACCGGATCAACAAGGAGGCGATCGGCCCTTACCGCGCCGGTGCGATCACCGACTACGACTCGCTGTGGGACGCGAGCAAGAACCCCGTTCGCGACTTCATGTTCGATCAGATCGACGCCACCGGCAACTACTCGTCGCTCTACATGATCCTCAACTACCGCGGGATCGACACGTCCGACCCGTCGAAGCTCAAACGCTCAGACGTTGACATGGTGAGCCTTGTGCCCGCGTTCGTGCTGAGCGAGCTGAAGGTCTCGTTCCTCATGGGCTTCCGCATCATGCTCCCCTTTCTGGTGATCGACCTGGTGATCAGCGCAATCCTCATCGCGATGAACATGATGATGCTGCCGCCCGTGCTGATCAGCCTGCCGTTCAAGCTTCTGCTCTTTGTGCTCGTTGACGGCTGGCAACTCGTCGTCGGCTCGCTGCTGCACAGCTTCCGCACCGGGGCGCACCCTCTGCCGTTGGCGCCGTCAACATCAACATCCACGTCCATGCTCTTTGACCACGCCCACGCGCTGCTCTCGGCCGGAGGGCTCGCCTGATGCCCTACGACGAGTCCTCCCTTGACGCCGTCCGCGCTGCGCTCATCATCACCTTGCAGGTGGTGCTCCCCATCCTGGGCGCCGCCGTGGTGATCGGCCTGCTGGTGAGCATCCTGCAGTCAGTCACGCAGATCCAGGATCAGACCGTGAGCTTCGTGCCCAAGCTGGTGGTCATGGTCGGCGCGATCATCGTGCTCACCCCCTGGGTCGTAGCGCGCCTCGTCGGCTTCGCCGCCAGTTGCTTCACGTTCAGTTGACCGCCACCCCTCACCCTTCCCCCTCCCCGCCCGCCCGTGAACCACCTGCTCGTTCACCTTGTGCCCCTCACCCTCGTCGCCTTCCGGCTGTCGGGCCTGTTTATCTTTGCGCCGATGATCACGGGCGTGACCATCCCCATCAAGGTCAAGGGCCTGCTCTGCTTCATCATGGCCGCGGGCATGTTCGGGCTGGTGCGTACCAACGTCCCCACCGATGTCCCGCCCGATTTCTTCTCCTTCGCGGCCGTCGCGATCGGTGAGGTGGTCATCGGCGCGGTGATCGGCCTGCTGGCGCTCATCCCCGTCGCCGCGGTGCAGCTGGGCGGTGTGATCATCGGCCAGCAGATGGGCCTCTCGCTCGCCACGGTCTTTGACCCCTCAACCGACTCAGAAAGCGAGGTCGTCGCCCAGCTGCTGATGTACGGCGCGCTGCTGGTCTTTGTGCTCTTTGGCGGGCTGGATGTGCTCTTCCTCGCGGTTGCCAAGTCGTTTACCAACGTGCCCATCGGCGGGTTCCTCTGGACCGAGCACCCAGTCTCCGCTCTCACGATGATCACCGGCATGATCGGCTCGGGCATGGAGCTCGCCCTCCGCGTTAGCACGCCCGTGCTGGGCATCGTCCTCATCGAGACGATCGCCAGCGGCATGCTCATGAAGACCGTCCCGCAGATGAACATCATGTCGATCGGCTTTGGCATCAAGGTCATCCTCGGGATCGGGGCGATCATCCTCTCCCTCAACGCGATCAACGACGCCGTTGGAGGGCACGTCACCGGGTCCAGCCGCTTCCTCTTCGCCTGGCCGCCGCTGCTCCCTTCCCCCCCCGCCGCCGGAGTGCTCCCCAATGGCTGAGGACATCGGCGACCGCACAGAGGCACCGACGCCGCGCCGCCTCGAGCAGGCGCGCGAGAAGGGGCAGGTGCCCAAGAGCCAGGACCTCGTCGCCGCGATCGACCTGGTCGCCGCGGCCCTGCTGCTGTGGTTCTTCGGCTCAGTCGCGGTCAAGACCGGCAAGGAGCTGATGTCAACGGGGCTGCGCTTCGGCGGCGACGGCCCGGGCGGCAGCGAGATCTTCGACACGCGCAGCGCTGGGCTCGCCCTTGCCCGCTCGCTGCTGACGATGGCGCCGATCGCCATCACGGCCATCGGTGCGCTGCTGCTCACCTCCCTCATCGCCCACATCCAGCAGACCAAGCTCATCTGGAGCGCCGACCCGCTGACGCCCAAGCTCGAGCGCCTCAACCCCGTCGCCGGGCTCCAGCGCATGTTCGGGCGCAAGAACGCCGTCCGCGCGGGCATGAGCCTCGCCAAGCTCCTCTTCTCGCTGGGCATCGTCGGTCTCGTCACCTCCGCAAAGGCGCAGGAGTTCGCCGCGCTGCCCAACCTCAACTTCGCCGCGTCGCTGGCCATGATGGTGCGTCTGGTGATGGAGGTTGTCGCCTGGCTGGTGACGATCCTCCTTCTGCTGGGCATCGGCGACTACATCTTCCAGGAGTGGCAGTCGATGCAGGAGCTCAAGATGACCAAGCAGCAGGTCAAAGACGAGCGCAAGGAGACAGACGGCGACCCGGAGATCAAGAGCCGCATCCGCCGCATCGGCCGCCAGATCGCCATGGGCCAGCTCAAGCGCGACGTCCCCAAGGCCGACGTCATCGTCACCAACCCAACCCACTACGCCATCGCCCTCAAGTACGACCCGGTCACCATGGCCTCGCCAAGGGTCGTCGCCAAGGGCGTTGACTTCATGGCCTTCCGCATCCGCGAGTTGGCGATCGCCGCAAACGTCCCCGTCGTTGAGAAGCCCGAGCTCGCCCGCGCACTCTACAAGCACGCCAAGGTCGGCCAGTCGATCGACTCACGCTTCTTCCAGGCCGTCGCCGAGGTCCTCGCGTACGTCTACAGACTGCAGGGAAAGGCCGCATGAGACGTGAGACGCGAGACGTGAGACGTGAGTGGGGAAGCGCGGCGGAACTCGCCGACTTCCTCGCGATCGATCTCCCCCGCCCCCCCTCCCCCGCCTCCCCTCCCCTGC
>JAUXUZ010000358.1 GCA_030680655.1 Phycisphaerales bacterium | reverse complement strand
CGCCAACCGTCGTAAGGCTGACCGAGACGTCGAACGCCTGCGTGGCGACGGCGCTGTTGCCCTTGATCTCGCCCGTGATCCGCACGCGGTAGCTCCCGCCCGACGTCGTGGAGACGGTGAACGGAACGCCCGTGAAGTTGGACTTCGCGGCGTGCATCTGCCAGGTGCTCCGGCCGGGGAGCGCACCGCTGTTGAGGATGTTCGAGGCGTTCATGTCGGTCTTGAGCGCCGGGATGGCGATCGCGTTGCCGAACACGCCGCCGTTGGCCGAGTAGAAGAAGTCCACGCCCGTCTCGATGTCGGCGATCGTCTGCGAGATCGCCTGGGAATTGATCTCGTCCCACGTGTCCGTGCCGACGTTATATTGCTCGAGGTGCGCCACGACATTCAACACGCGGGTCTGATCGAAACCGAACGCGTCCTTCTCGATCAGCGTGAAGGAGTACTTCGGGCTGCCGCCGGTCCTGTTCGTCGTGACGCTCTCGCCGGCGATGAATCCCTCAACAGGAATCTCAACCGTATTGGAGCCGGTCACGACGTCCGTCCAGCCGGTCAGGGCCGGGAACGGGCCGACTGAAATCGGCGTGCAGGTGACGGAGCGACCGCCGCCGAACGTGGAGACCCTGGGCACGAGCGCCAAGCCGTTGAAGAAGTTGCACTTGTTCTCAAGCAGCGCGTTGTGCTTGGCGGTCTCGATCTGCGCGGCGGTTGGCCCGCCGGTCGTGGCCGACACGGTGAAGTATGTGTCGAAGATGGCGAGCGCGGCGGGCTTGCCGTTCCAGTCGTAGGAATAGGTGATCTCGCCCACGATCTCGTAGGCCGCGCCGATGCCCGTGCTCACGCCGACCGATTGGGCCGTCCTGGTTTGGGCCGACACGCTGGCCGGGGCTGCCAACAGCGAGGCGACTCCCAGGGCCAAAGCCACGGACCACAAACGCTTGAACTTGAAGTGAGTCATACGGTCATCTCCGTTGATTGCGTCAGCCACGCGATGCTCACTTCGAATGCCCACAAGGCAATTCCCGCGAATCCCGCGCGCCAACGAACTTGTGAAAACGCAGACTAACATCTTTTTCATGAGCCAACAATGTCAATCAGGTAAATTTTTTTAAGTACTCCGTCCACCCCGTAAGGGCTATGTATGGTGAGTGTGCGGTATGATCACCTTGGCTTGAGGATGATTCGCGGCTCTCCGATGGCGAACACGGCCTGTGTTCGCAATTCATTAGCATGTTCTTGAACGTGCGAACGCCTCTTTCG
>JAUXUZ010000340.1 GCA_030680655.1 Phycisphaerales bacterium | reverse complement strand
GTTCATCCTTGACTCCTGCCTGTCCATTTGGTGTTCGAATCGGAGAGAATCAGCTGCGCCGGCCACGATGCACGGCTGCGACACCCGGTGTATCAGCGGTTTTTGCCTTCGGCTTAAGAGCCTGCGAAGCGAATGCCCTCGTCAGGTGGGCGCAGGCGGCAGAGCTTCACACGCGGGGCATCAGAGGTTATTGGCCCTGACGAACCCGCCCGAGCCGTTGCTCTGCGTAGTGACCGTTGACGTGTTGCACCAGAACGTGCAGGTGGGGGGGGTGGCTGCGTTGTTGACGTAGTAGACCCACCCCTGCGTGCCCGAGACGGTGCGGTTTCTCGCCTGGTTGACGGCGCCGGTGGATCGGATGGCGTTTGAGTTGTTGTAGGGGTTGCGGGGGATGGCATCCTGCATCACCGTGCCCGCGGTGCGCAGCTGGGCAACGGTCGGATAGGCGGGCGTGCCGCTGACGGCCCGGTTGTTCATGTACGACGACAGCGCGGTGCGGACGTTGCCGAGGATGCCCTGCACGCTGGAGGTCTTGGCGCGGTTGGTGTAGTCGAAGTACTTGGGGATCGCCACGCCCGCCAGCACGGCGAGCACGACGATCACGGCGATGAGTTCAACGAGGGTGAATGCGCGGCGGGTGTGGTGCACGCTGTGCATGATCGGCTCCTGGATCGTCCGCTTGCCCGGGCCGGTGCGACGCGCACGGCGGCGGTGGGTTGGCAGCGGATCAGTGTGTCTATCAGCCATTCCTGTGGTCGGCTCGACGCCTTGTGGAAGATTCGGCGTGGGACTGTGCGCTCTGTGCGAGTCTAAAGCGGTGTTCACGGTCAGCTCATCAGCTTGACCATGTCCCACATCGGCAGGAAGATCGCCAGGGCCACGACCATCACCACGCCGGCGATGAGCACGACGAGGATCGGTTCGATGACCGTCGAGATGTTCTTGGTCAGGTGGGCGGTCTCGCGCTCGTACTGGCGGGCCACCACCGCGCACATGCGCGGCAGGTCGGCGGCGGTCTCACCGGCGGTGATCATGCGTTTGGCAAAGGGCGTGACGTACTCGCAGTCGGGGAGGCACTCGCTCAGGCGCCCGCCCGTGCGGACCTGCCCGGTGAGGCGGTCCACATCCGCCTGCAGCTTGGGGCGGCCAGCGGCGCGGCCGGCGAGCTCGAGGCTCTCGATCAGGCCCAGGCCCGAGTGGATGCTCACACCCAGTACCTGCGCGAAGCGCTGCATCGCGAGCCCGACAAGGATGGCCTTGAGGTAGGGGATGCGGTGGAGGCCCGACTCGATCGCGGCGCGCCCCGCGGGGCGCGACCAGGTGAACCGGACCGCGAAGACAAGGCCCACAAGCAGGCCGAGGTAGAGGTACCAGTAGTTCTGCACCGAGAAGCCGAACGTCTGGAGCACCTTGGTGAAGATGGGCAGGTCTACGCCGCGCTCAGAGAACATCTTGGCGAACTTGGGGACGACGTAGACCAGCAGGAAGGTGACGCCCAGCGAGAGCGCGACGATCACGCAGCAGGGGTACATCAGCGCACCCTTGATGGCGCGGCGGGTTTCTTCCTGCTTCTCGAGCATCTCGGCCAGGTGCTCCAGGGCCTTGGTCAGGTTGCCGCTCTTCTCGCTGGCGCGGACGGTCTCGACGTAGATCTTGTTGAAGACGCGCGGGTGGGCGCTGAGCGCATCGGCGATGGTCTCACCCGAGGCGATGCGCGAGGCGACGTCCTTCGCGACAGCGCGGACGGCCGGGTCGGGCTCCGACTCGGCGATCGACGTGAGGCCCTCGCTGATGGAGATGCGGGCCGAGACGAGCACCGAGAGCTGGCTGGTGAACTGGGCGAGCTGCTTGAGCCCGACCTTCTTCGAGCGCCCGCCGCCCGCGGCGCCGGCGACGACGCGCAGCGAGAGCGGGGTGAGCCCCATGGAGGTGAGCTGGCGGAAGACCTCCGCCTCGGTCTTGCCGGTGGTCGAGCCGGTCTTGCGGGTGCCCGCCGCGTCGACAGCGCGGTACTCGTAGGTCAAGGTGGTGGAGGCGGCGACGCTCATGCGGACTTCCTCAGGTGGGCTGCGCCCTCGGCGTTGATGGTGCCGGCGACGTCTTCGTCGGTTGTGGTCTGCTGGATGGCGACGACGCGGGCGACCTCGGCGAGGGTGGTGAGGCCGAGCTTGGCCTTGTTGAGGCCGTCGCGCCACATGGGGCTGTAGCCGTTGGCCAGGCCCGCCGCGCGGATCTGGTGGACGGTGCCGCCGGCGTCGATCACCTGCTGCACGGGTTGGGTGAGGCGGAGGAGCTCGTAGACGCCGATGCGCCCCGAGAAGCCGCACGAGCCGCAGCGGGCGCACCCGGCGCCGCGCACGTACGCGCCGTCGTCGGCGTCGCGCCCGAAGGGGCTGAGCATGGCGGCGGTGGGTGTGGAGGGCTTGGCGCAGTCGCGGCAGACCTTGCGGACCAGTCGCTGGGCGATGATGCCCAGCACCGCGGCGTTGATGGCGAAGGCGGGGCAGCCGAAGTCGCGCAGGCGCGGGATGGCGCCGGGGGCGTCGTTGGTGTGGAGGGTGCTGAGCACCATGTGACCGGTGAGGGCGGCCTGCACGCTGATGCGGGCGGTCTCTTCGTCGCGGATCTCACCGACCATCACCACGTCTGGGTCCTGACGCAGGATGGAGCGGAGCGCACCGGCGAAGGTCATGCCGATCTCGGCGTTGACTTGCACCTGCCGGATCAGTGGCAGGCGGATCTCGACGGGGTCTTCGATCGTCATCACGTTGCGGTCGGGCGTGTTGAGG
>JAUXUZ010000335.1 GCA_030680655.1 Phycisphaerales bacterium | reverse complement strand
GTGGTGGGGCCGTGGATGGGCGCGGGGCTCTACATCGTGGCGCTGGGGGGCTTCCTGGGGTGGCGCTTCGCCTCGGGCGCATGGACGAACCGGAAGCTGCTGACAGAGTCGGGCTCGCACTGAACGAGCCCTGTGCGGGAGCACAGGGAGATCGCTGGCGATGGTTTTAGCGAAGAGCCTGCGGTTTGTGTTGCGCAAGAGCGAGGGCTGTCCCTGTGCTGCCGCACAGGGCTCGTGAGGCGTGGGCTTGTGCTGCGCGGGGGCGTGGTGCTTAGTGGTAGTAGTAGTGGTGGCCGCGCCAGGGGGGGCGCTCGCGCTGGTAGACGGGGATCGCCTGCGACGAGGTGCTGGTGTACACCGGCAGGAAGATGATCCGCACGTCGTTTGCGTCGGGGGCGGGGTCCTGCGGCCACTGGTTGGTGGCCAGGCGCACCGACGGCGTCGCGATGCTCATGCGGCCGTCGAGACGCGCCAACTCGGGAAGCGCCTCGCGCCCGTAGTAGCTGACGATCTCGTTCGCTTCGGGCGCATCGAACACGGCCTCGCTGCGGGCGCCGGCGCTGCCGCCGTACGCGGCCAGCGGGCCGTCACCCAGGCGCATCGACTCGACCCGCGCCTGCTGGCAGCCGCCCATGATCGCGCTGAAGGCCGTGACCGCCAGCAGCGATGCACGCAGGAGCGTGAACTCGACACGCGGCGTGATGAACGTCGGGAGGGTCATATCTTGTGCTCCAAGCGGGTCGTGCGGCCAACGGTGGCGTGGGCCGCTGCTTGAGTGTGCAGCTTGCTTGAGCCGCGTGCCACCGGAATGGGCAAAGTCGCCGTTCCTGGGGCCGTACAGGCGACACAATCCGCACACGCGGCTGCCGGGGGCGGCTTTGCACGTTATTGCGGACAGTTGGCGCCCCGGTTCAGCGGACCTCGGCCGCGCCTGCTCGGCCGCTCATGGCGACGATGGAGGGCGGGATCGGTTTGCCGGCTGTGCGTGCCGCCTGGGCGGCGATGAGGTCCTGGTGCCACGGGTCTGCACTGAGGATGGCGAGGAACTCTCTGCGGAACGCGGCCCGCTCGGGCGCGGGGAGCGTGCAGGCACGCTCGAAGACCTGCCACGCTTCGTGTTCGTA
>JAUXUZ010000334.1 GCA_030680655.1 Phycisphaerales bacterium | reverse complement strand
CACGAACACGATCACCGTGCCGTTCACAAACGGCACGTGCGCCACCTGCTCGCGAGCCAGGTGGTTGAAGATCGTCTCCGGCTGCACCCGCGGCATGATCCGCGACCGCACCAGCTCAAAGCTCATCCCGCCCACGATGTTCGCCTCGCCGCTGAACAGCTGGTCCAGGTAGTGCTCCACGATCTCCGTCCCGCGACCCGGGTCGTGGTTCACCAGGCGAGAGAGGTTTTCAAGGTCAAGCCGGCGGCCGTTCACCAGCAGCTCACGCGGGCCCGTCAGCTCGATGTTGTAATCCGGCTGGATCTTCCGGAGCATCGTCACGACCTGTTCAGCGAACGCGTCGGGCTCTTTGGGCATCTGTGACATAAAAGCTGCGGCTCCATCCAGCGTGAAAACGAGGCCGCGGCACACGCCCGCGACCGACCGCCCGCTACATCGACGCTGCCGCCGCCGCTGTCAAGCCCGCCACCACACCCCCCCGGTAAGCTGCGCTCGTCTGCAACAACCCACACGCCCGATACCCGCCGATCACTCCCGCTCAGCAAGCACGAACCACAGAATAGTTCGGCCTATGATCGGGTCTTTGACCCTTGCCCCCGAATCGCTATATTTGGACCCGCCGCAATCGGCGTTGCAGCAGCACACATCCGCAGGCCCGAGCCTGCCCTCTGGGAGCCTCCCGTGACCAAGTCTGAGATCGAAGCAAAGGTGATCGACATCGTCTGCAAGCAGATGGGAGCCGAGAAGGCAGTCGTCAAGCGCGAGACCAACTTCCAGGCAGACCTCAACGCCGACTCGCTCGACACCGTCGAGCTCGTTATGGAGTTCGAAGACGAATTCGGCACCTCCATCCCCGATGAGCAGGCCGAGAAGATCACCACCGTCGGCCAGGCCATCGACTTCATCTGCCAGGCCAAGGGTATCAACTGAGGTATCCGCCGAAGCCCTGAGGTCTTCCGCTCCCCATCCCTAGAGTAGAGCGAGCAATGCGGCACGCGCGTGTGGTGCCGTCGCTCTCGGAGCACTGTGGCATGGCCAGCCGTCCGCCCCGCATCGTGATCACCGGAATGGGCGCCCTCAGCTGCCTCGGCAACAACGCCAAGGACACCTGGGCGGGCATGCGCGAAGGGCGATCCGGCATCACGCCGATCGACCTCGAAGAGTTCAAGCGCTGGGACGGCCAGTGGGACGTCACCTTCGCCGGCCAGGTCCGCAACTGGGACCCCGCCGCCACCATGGACTTCCGCGAGGCCAAGCGCGTCGACCGCTTCACACAGCTTGGCATCTGCGCCGCCATCGAGGCCGTCGCCCACAGCGGCATCGACTTCACCAAAGAAATCGACGAACGCTGCGGCACCATCTTCGGCTCAGGCATCGGCGGCATCCAGACCATCGAAGAGGGCAAGGGCGTCCTCGACGCCAAGGGCCCGCGCCGCATCAACGTCTTCACCGTCCCGCGCCTCATGCCAAACGCCGTCGCCGGCGGCGTTTCCATCCGCTTCGGCCTTCGCGGCCCAGCCAGCACCCACGCCACCGCCTGCGCCTCCTCCGGCCACGCTCTCGGTGACGCCGTCCACACCATGCGCCGCGGCGAGGCCGACGTCATGGTCGTCGGCGGGGCAGAGGCCGCCGTATCCCCCGTCTGCATCTCCGCCTTCTCCGTGATGAAGGCCCTC
>JAUXUZ010000327.1 GCA_030680655.1 Phycisphaerales bacterium | reverse complement strand
CCCATGCCGCCGGCCCGCTTGTTGATCACGGCCGTGGTCACTGCTTCTTCAAGGTCGCCAGCGCCCTTGCTCTCGCCGCCGCTGTTGATCAGCGGGATGCGCCCCATGTAGCCGTTGGCGAGTTGGTAGCGGCAGAGGTCGATGGGGTGGCCGCCGTTGCCGTTCTCGTCGCTGCCGCTAAGCTGCGTGTAGACGCGTTTGTCGAACTTGCCGTACGTCGAACCGCCCGAGTTGAGTGCAGCGTAACCACCGTTGTTGGTGGGCAGCTTCTGCTTGATGATGTCGGCCTTGATCGTCGCGCCCAGGTGGTCGGCCTGACCGGTGAGGTCGGCGCTGGTGTGGTAGTCGGTGCTCTTGCCGTCAGCACCCTTGACCTTGAACGCATTGTTGCGGGTGTAGCACCACAGCACCGTCACCATGCCCATGCTGTGGGCCTCCTCGAACATCTGGCTGACGTACTTGATCTCCTCGCGTGAGTCGGGGCTGCCGAAGTAGATGGTGGCCCCCACCGCCACCGCGCCCATCTCGTAGCACTGCTTGATCGAACCGAAGTACGACTCCTTGAAGATGTTGGGGTACGTCAGCATCTCGTTGTGGTTGAACTTCACCAGGAACGGGATCTTGTGGGCGTACTTGCGCGCACAGCTCGCCAGCCCGCCGACGGTGCTGGCGACCGCGTTGCAGCCCCCCTCGATCGCCAGCTTGACGATGCTCTCAGGGTCAAAGTAGATCGGGTTGGGCGCGAAGCTCGCGCCGGCGCTGTGCTCGATGCCCTGGTCAACGGGCAGGATGCTCACGTACCCCGTGCCGCCGAGCCGGCCGTGGTTGAGCAGGTTCTGGAAGTTACGCAGCACCGGGACGGGGCGGTCGCTCTGGCTCATGACGCGGTCGATGAAGTCCGGGCCCGGGAGGTAGAGACTCTCCTTGCTGATCGTCTTGCTGGTGTGGGCGAGCAGCCCGTCGGCCGCGCCGCCGAGGGTGGATTTGACGTTGATGGTGGGAGCGGTGGAGGCGGCCATAGTGGTCCCCATGGGAGTGTGCGGATGGAGCGGCATCGTGCCGCGCTGAAAGCCAGTTTAGCGGGCCGATCTCCCCAGCGCTGGGCGGTGCCGCCCCCAGAGTACCCGCCCCTTACTTCGGCTTAGCGAGTGCCGCCCACTTGGCG
>JAUXUZ010000325.1 GCA_030680655.1 Phycisphaerales bacterium | reverse complement strand
AAGTCGGGCGTGTGGTCGGGCGTGATCCCTACCACCATCTCAAGCCGGTTCCGCTTGTCAAACTCGACCGTCGGCTTGGCCGCGTAGAGCGTCTCAGAGAGAGCGAGCCCGCTCGCCCAGTCAACGAACTGGCGGCCCGCGCGGACGTTGAAGTTCCCTTCGAGCGTCTCGTGGTGATACACATCCATCGCACGGCGAAGGTCAAATTCGTACCAGTAACGGTCAGCGAACGGCTGCGTCCAGCGGTCGCCACGCCCGTCGAACGAGTCTCCATCGCTGAAGTTGCGGTGGGTGAACTGTGCCCGCGCGTAAAAGCCGTGCGCGCCGTCGATGTTCAGTCGCCCGTAGAGCGTGAGCTCCGGCTGAAACAGCGCTACCGAGTTCCCGCCCGCCTGGTTGAGGTTGAGGTACGTCAGCGCGATCGACCCGCCGTAGTCAAGCTGGGCACGCTCCCACAGCGTGAGCCCCGTATCCACCCGCGGCGTAAACGTGCCTTCACCTTCAACCGATCGCAGCACGCGATCAAGCCGGCGCTGGCTGTCCTGCGCGAGCACCTGGGCAGACAGCAGACCGCCCGCGCAGAAGATGAGAGCGGCATAGTGAAAAGGCGTTCGCGGCATGGGACAACCTTGAGAGCGGTGACTCGGCCGGGACCAGCCTACCAAACGGCAGCCAGCAGACCCGGGGTTCATTCTTATCGGCCTCGCGGGGGCTAGCCTCAAGGTGTGAGCCACGCGCACGCCGAATAGTGGCTGGCGGGCACATTGGGCTGGGTCGGCGGGTGAAATCCGCTTGACAGCACCCAAACATCGGTTGTCGAAATTGCGCGTGCAGTTGGATTTTGAGAAAGAGCCTTGGAAGTTCGCTGAGCGGCCCTGTGGCGGAACGGCAGACGCATCGGATTTAAAATCCGTAGCCCCGAAAGGGGCGTGTGGGTTCGAGTCCCACCGGGGCCATGTTCGGAAGGAAAGTGAAGGCGTATCGTCGAGGCCGGAGTAGTCAGGCGGGGGGGGTAGCGCCTATTGTCTCGGCCCGTTTCAGCCAGGAGATTTTTACCGATGGTCCGTATCCGCATGAGCCGCCTTGGCCGCCCCCACCGCCCCTTCTACCGCATCAACGCCGTTGACTCCCGCGTCAAGCGCGACGGGGCCGTTATCGAGAACCTCGGGTGGTACAACCCGATGGCCAAGGGTGCCGAGAAGCCCGCCGACTTGAACATCGAGCGGATCAAGTACTGGATCTCGATGGGCGCCCAGCCCTCGCTGACGGTCATGAACATGCTCGCCAAAAACGGCGTCGTTGACGCCGAGAAGGTGAAGGCCGCTCACGCCAAGCGCGTCGCCGCCAAGATCGCCGGCGCCGAGAAGAAGGCCGCGATCGCCGCCAGCGCCAAGAAGCCGGAAGAGAAGAAGGCCTGAGAGGCGGGGCACGAGCCACTAGGTTCTAGTGAAGACTTAGACGCCGCGCCGATTGGTGCGGCGTTTTTCTTTGACGGGGCGAGCATGGCGCTGCGTGTAGACATCCTGACCACGTTCCCGGAGATGTTCGATCCGTCGGCGGAGTCCGCCGCGCTGAACGCGTCGATCCCCGGGCGGGCACGCGCCGCAGGGCTGATCCAGTGGCACGCCACCAACATCCGCGCCTACGCCCAGAACAAGCACGACAAGACCGACGACCGCCCCTTCGGCGGCGGGCCCGGCATGGTGATGATGTGCCAGCCGCTGTGGGACGCGGTGACGGCCGTCGAGGCGATGGACCCGCGCCCGGCCACCCGCATCGTGCTCACACCGCAGGGGGTGCCCCTCTCGCAGGCAATGGTCAGGGAACTTGCCACCCGCCCGCGCCTGCTGCTGATCGCCGGGCACTACGAAGGGATCGACGAGCGGGTGATCGAGAAACTCGCGCCGCTCGAAATCTCGATCGGCGACTACGTGCTCAGCGGCGGTGAACTGGCTGCGATGGTGCTGATCGACGCCGTCGCCCGCCTGCTGCCGGGAGCGCTGGGGCACGAACTCTCCGCGGAAGAGGACAGCTTCGCCGAGCACGCGGGCCAGCGCCTGCTCGACTGCCCCCACTACACCCGGCCGCGCGAGTGGAACGGGATGGCTGTGCCCGAGGTGCTGCTCGGTGGCGACCACGGAGCAGTAGCGAAGTGGCGGCTGGAGCAGAAGCTGGTCAGGACCAAGGCGCGCAGGCCGGATTTGAAGGGACCTGCATAACGGGCGATGCAGCCCTCACAGGAACCAAAAACCGACCACGGGCCAGCGACTTCCGGCCGACGAGTGCCTATCCTCTCGGCCCTGCCCAGACCGGGCGGGGCACACGAATCAAAGGTAGAAACATGGGCATCCAGGACATTCTCGCTTCCCTCAACGCCGACATCATCAAGAAGGACCTCCCGGTCCTGGACGTCGGTGACACGATCAACGTGCACTGCCGCATCGTCGAAGGTGACAAGGAGCGCATCCAGGTCTTCTCTGGCGTGCTCATCTCCCGCTCAAAGGGCGGCATCAGCGAGATGATCGTCGTCCGCCGCATGGTCGAGGGCGTCGGCGTCGAGCGCATCTTCCCGATCAACAGCCCGCGCATCGCAATGTTCGAAGTCGTCCGCCGCGGCGACGCCCGGCGCGCCAAGCTCTACTACCTGCGCGACCGCAAGGGCAAGAGCCAGCGTCTGCGCGACCGCCGCCGCGGCGCCAAGCACATCGTCGGCCAGAAGCTCGCCGGCCACGGCGGCTGATCGGACACGTTTGCAGAACTTCAAACCCCGGCCTTGTGCCGGGGTTTTTTGTTTCAACCCTCCCGCTCCCAGCGGGAGGGTCGCCGGAGGCTCTGCGACGGCGGGGAGGGTTCTTCTTTTCTCGCGACAACCTACAAACCACTATGCACCCTCCCCGGCCTCGAAAACTCGGCCGACCCTCCCGCTGGGAGCGGGAGGGTGAAGCCGTCACTATCCTGCCTCCATGCGAGCAATCGTTCTCCTGCGTAAGGGCACACCCGTCACGCCGAACGTCGAGTTCCAGAGCAACTGGAAGGAACTCGACGCCCCCAAACCCGGCGAGGCCGTCATCAAAACGCTCGCCAGCGCCTTCAACCACATGGACCTGTGGGTGGGCATGGGCCTGCCCGGCATCGACGGC
>JAUXUZ010000272.1 GCA_030680655.1 Phycisphaerales bacterium | reverse complement strand
ATCTCCAAACGAAGTGCAAACGCGTCGCCAAACCGTACGAACCACAAGGGCTGAGTGTTCGTTCCTACCACGGGGCTGAGACTCAGTCTCAACCGCTCCCTATACTCCGGTCGGCCGGAATTGTCGGCCGTTTCGATTCTCTCAAATGTGACCCACGGAGGCCCCATGGCCCTGCAATTCCCCATCTACATGGACCACGCCGCGACCACCCCCTGCGACGGGCGCGTTGTTGAAGCGATGCTCCCCTACTTCACCCAGAAGTACGGCAACAGCGGCTCGCGCAACCACCGCTTCGGCTGGGAGGCCGAGGAAGGGGTGGACCAGGCCCGCGAGGCCGCGGCCAAGCTGATCGGCGCGACCGAGAAAGAGATCATCTTCACCAGCGGCAGCACCGAGAGCAACAACCTCGCCATCAAGGGCGCCTGCAACCTGTACGAGAAGGCGCCGGCGGGCAGCAAGAGCCGCGGGCACATCGTCTCGGCGACGCACGAGCACAAGGCCGTGCTCGATCCGGTCAAACGAATGGTCAAGGAGGGGTTCGACGCGACGTTCATCGAACCCGGCGCCGACGGGATCATCACCGCCGAGATGGTCAAGGCCGCGATGCGCGAGGACACGATCCTCGTCACCATCATGTGGGCCAACAACGAGATCGGCACGATCAACGAGGTGCGTCAGATCGGGGCCCTCTGCAAGGAACGCGGCGTGCTTTTCCACACCGACGCGACGCAGTGGGCGGGCAAGATGCCCGTGAACGTCGACACCGACAACGTTGACCTGCTCTCGTGGTCGAGCCACAAGATCTACGGGCCCAAGGGCGTTGGCGCCCTGTACGTTCGCCGGCACCGCCCGCGCGTCCGCCTGCAGGCGCTGCAGGACGGCGGCGGTCAGGAGCGTGGTTTCCGCCCCGGAACGCTGAACATCCCCGGGATCGTCGGCTTCGGCAAGGCGTGCGAGATCGCGATGGCCGAGATGGAGGCTGACGCCCTGCGCCTCGGCAAGCTCCGCAAGCATCTTGAGGACTCGATCCTCGCCCAGCTCGACTCGTGCGCCGTCAACGGGCACCGCGAGAAACGCCTGCCGCACATCAGCAACATCTCCTTCGGGTTCGTCGAAGGGGAAGGGCTGATGATGGCGGTGAAGGACATCGCCTGCTCCAGCGGGTCGGCCTGCACCAGCGCATCACTCGAACCTTCGTACGTGCTCAAGGCCCTGGGCGTCGGCGACGAGCTGGCGCACTCATCGCTGCGGATCTCGATGGGCAAGCAGACGACGCAGGAGCAGATCGACTTCGCGATCGGGAACATCGTGCAGGCGGTGAAGAAGCTCCGCCTGATGAGCCCGCTCTACGACATGCACAAAGAGGGCATCGACCTGAGCAAGGTCGAGTGGGCCCACCACTGACGAACGGGCCAAATGGCAAAGTGCCAAATGGCCAAAGCGCAAGACTTCCCCATTTGGCCCTTTGGCCATCTGCGATTTGGAGATTTGAAATGGCTTACGGACCCAAGATCATCGACCACTACGAGAACCCGCGCAACGTCGGCAACTTCGGCTCCCAGGCCGACATGAAGTCGGAAAAGAAGATCGGTGTCGGCCTCGTCGGCGCTCCAGAGTGCGGCGACGTGATGCAGTTGGCGATCAAGGTGAACCCCCAGACGGGGCTCATCGAGGACGCCAAGTTCAAGACGTTCGGCTGCGGCTCGGCCATCGCCAGCTCATCGCTGGCCACCGAGTGGCTCAAGGGCCGGACGCTCGAACAGGCAAACCAGCTCCGCAACACCGAGATCGTCGAGGAGCTCAGCCTCCCACCCGTCAAGATCCACTGCTCGGTCCTCGCCGAAGATGCAATCAAAGCCGCCCTCGCCGACTACCGGGCAAAGAACGGCCTGCCGGCCGAGGCGCCCGACCACGCCAAGGCCTGACACCACGGCCAAGCCAGCACGGCCCCTTAACGGGTTACCAGACCAAACCGCACACGCCCTTTCAACGTATAGTGAGCAGCTATGAGCACGACCCACACAGACACCCCGGCGACCTCCACGGCTTCGACACCCCTGCTCCTGAGCGAGTCGGCCGCGCGCGAGATCAAGAACATCATCAAGCAGCAGGAGCTCGACGCCGACAAGATCCGGCTCCGCGTCGGCGTCAAGGGCGGCGGCTGCTCCGGCTTCTCGTATCTTCTTGACCTGACCGAAGCCCAGAAGGAGACCGACGAGGTCTTCGAGGCCCACGGGGTCAAGGTGATCTGCGACCCCAAGAGCCTGCTCTACCTCTCCGGAGTCACCATCGACTTCAAGGACGAGATCATGGGGCGTGGCTTCGTATTCAACAACCCCAACGCCACCAGCACCTGCGGCTGCGGCTCCTCGTTCTCGGCGTAACCACGCCCGACCGGTAAGCACGCCCGACCGACTGCTAGACCCGACCTCCTTCCTTTGCCCGGCAACCGTGCCGGGCTTTTTTTGACCCGGCGACCCCGGCAAGCGCCACAGTTCGCGGCGTTCCTGCTAGACTCGCGCCATGTCCCAAGCGCCGATCCCCACCGAAACCGCCCGCGGCTACCAGCGTGCGTGCCTGACGCAGTTTTCGGTCTTCCTGCCCAACCGTGTCGGCAAGTTGCACGAGCAGATGCGAGCGTTCGACGAGAACCACTGCAGAGTTTGTGCCATGGCCGTCCACGAGGCGTCGGACCACGCGGTGATCCGCATCGTCGCCAACAGCGCTGAAGGCGCACGCGCCGTGCTCAAGAGCCAGGGCCTGACGCACATCGAGAGCGAAGTGATCGGCGTCGCCCTCGATGCCAATCACTCGCTGAGCGCTATCTGCGAGCACCTGCTCCGGGCCGAGCTTTCGATCCGCTTCGCCTACCCGCTCTTTGGATGGAGCACCGGCCCCATGTGCATGGTGCTCGCGGTTGACGACCTGACCCTCGCCGTCCAGATCCTCAGGCGCAAGGAGTACCGGCTGCTCGGGGAGGCCGATCTCCCCAAATACGGGGATTAGCAGCCCGGACCGAAGCAACGGCATTCGCCGGCTCCCCTCCCCCCTACCGCGGCCCTGTCAACTGGAAACCAATTCAACGCCCCTTGCAGCGTGCTGAGTTGTTGTTATCCTGTGCGACAGCACACATCAAGGGGAACCACTTGAGCACTCGAACAGTACTTGTCTGCGCACTCACCCTTATCATCGTCGCCGCTCCGGGCTGCTCGCGCCTCGCCCGCACCGCGGCGCGGTCACAACGGTCGTACGCCAGTTCCGGCCGGAACACGCCACCCGAAGAACTGCGGATTCCGTTCAAAGACCTCGACGCTCAGGCCGTCAAGACGCTCAACTCGCACCGGGCCAAGTGGTCGGAGTACGTTCAGAAGTTTGACGCCACCGAAACCGAAGGGGCCGCGCAGGTTGCGGCCGTCATGCAGGGATTCATCAACGCGCACTGGTCCGAGCGCCCGCAGCCGGAAGACTTCGCGCGCCCCCTCGGCGTGGCGATCGGCGATGTGCTCAAGCGTGAAGGGAACGTCAACTGGGTGCTGGCGGGCGGGCACACAATCTGCCTTGTGAGCCCGACAGGGAAAGTTGCTGTTGCGCCGGTGAACATCGCCAAAAAGTGGATTTCGGCAAAGTCGCACCCGATGGGCAAGCTCATCGACGAAGTTGCCAAGGCCGTGCGCGAGACCACCGGCGAGCCGGCGCAGATCGGCTTCCTTGAGGATGAAGACGAGAGCGACCAGGACATGGTTTGAGACGGGTCCCAACAGGGGGCTCGCTCAATCAACGCCGACGGCGGCAAGCCAGCGCTCAGCGTCCAGAGCAGCGATGCACCCCATGCCCGCGGCCGTCACCGCTTGCCGGTAGTGGCTGTCAGCGACGTCACCCGCGGCGAACACGCCCGGGAGGTTCGTGTAGCTGCTCCGCTGCTTGAGCGCGATGTAGCCGCTCCCGTCAAGTTCAACGCCGCTGTCCGCAAGGAACTTCGTCGCCGGCGTGTGCCCGATGGCGACAAAGAGCCCGCCGACATCCAGGCGGCTGCGCTCCTTCGTGACGGTGTCCTCCAGCGTGACACCCTCGATCATCTGATCGCCCAGGACGTCGACAACCTGCTTGTTCCACAGCACCTTGGCGTTGGGGCGGCCAAGGAACCGCTCCTGCATGATCTTGCTCGCTCGCAGCGAGTCACGCCGGTGGATAACGTAGACCGTCGAGCCGAACTTGGTCAGGTAGGTTGCTTCTTCCATCGCCGTGTCGCCGCCGCCAACAACCGCCAGCGGCTTGTTGCGGAAGCCCGGCAGCGCTCCGTCGCACACAGCGCAGGCGCTGACGCCCCCGCCGCTCCTGGCCAGACGCATCTCGTTGGGGAGACCGATCCAATTCGCCACCGCGCCCGTCGCCAGGATCACCGCGTGCGCCCGCACCACCACGCCCTCGCTGGTGTGCAGCCGGTGCGGGTCCTTCGCGGGGTCGCTGCTGAACTCGCAGCGGGTGATCTCCTCCCCGACGACGCGCGTCCCGAACCGCTCGGCCTGCTCTTGAAAGTGCTGCATCAATTCCGGGCCCGTCACACCCTTTGGAAACCCCGGGTAGTTCTCAACCTCGGTCGTCAGCATGAGCTGCCCACCCGGCAGCACGGGGCCCGGGTCCTGCTTCGCGAAGCCGATGTACGCAACCGGGTTCAGGTTGGCGCGGGCGGCGTACACCGCCGCCGTCCAGCCCGCCGGCCCGCTGCCGATAATCAGCACCTTCTCTACGCTGCTCTGGCTCATGCCACTCTCCAGTTCGATCAGTGCTTCTGGCCGTGCCGTTGCGCGAGCCGTCGGAAACGCCCCGCGGCCCACCAGGGTCGCCCGGAAACGCTCACTCGGTCGTCGATCAAGGACGGTCCTGGGGCCTCGAGGCGTTGTCAATCCGGAACTGACGCGCCAGCGAAAGCACCGGCGGCCAGATCAGGTAGTCTCCGTGCTCGTCCTTGACCATCTGCGTGGCCCTCGAAACGCCGTTCTGATTGCCGTCGGGCCCGGCGGAGTAGATCACGAACTGATTGCGCAGCACCTTCGCCTCAAAGTTCGGATACTCGACACCGGCAACCTTTGGAAACACCCGGATCAGGATCGGCTTCGGCGAGCCGCCAAACTCCATGTTGTCGACCTCTGCTCGTATGTACGCGACGCGCCGGCCGCGGTCCTCCTTGGCGTCCTTGTCGAACGGATCGTTCATCAGGCTGATCTTGCCGACGTACTGCGGCACGACCGAATCGAGCTTGATCGGCAGAGACCCCTGCCTGAGAAGGTACCCGTAGCAGCCCAGCGCCGCCCGCGTACCTATCCACTCCGCCCGCAGTTCGCGGCGCTGCGGGAAGGCCAGCCCGACATCGCCCATCACCAGGTCCAGGGCCGCAAACTGCACCTTGTCGAGGCGTGCATAGTCGGTCGGCAGTTCCTGAATCGAGTCCCACTGGCTCAGGTCCCAGCGTCGGTCCCAGTCGCCGTACACATCACGGATCCGCTTCGAGGTGTCGGTGTAGTTACCGTGGAGCTTCTGGAGCGTGTCCCACTTGGCCGTTTCGCTGAAGCGACGGAGCGGACGCCTGCCGGCTGCCACCTGCGCAAACACCCGCGCAAAGGCGCTGGCCTTCGGTCCGCCGTCTGGCGTGAACGTCCGGGCGACGAGCTGCAGGGCCGCGAGCTTCTCCGCCGCCGGGAGCGAGAGCCGCTCGACGTTGACCGGGTTGCGGTCGCCGAGCTTGGCGATCACATCCCGGACACCCTCGGCGGTCATCGACGGCTTGTCGGAGATCATGTCGGTGTACGCCAGGTCGCGCATGCGTGCGAACGCCAGCGAGAGCATCTCCATGCCCGCCATCTTCTCTTTCAGCATCTCTCGCGCGGAGATCTGGAAGCTGAACCACGCCCACTTGCGCATCAGGTCCAGCGCTTCGTTGCCCTTGCCATCTGCCAGGAGGCGCGTTGCCTCGACGTGGCAGAGGATCTCCATGCGCCGGACTGCCGGCAGGTAGAGGAACTGCGCAGCGGCCAGGGTGTTGTCCTCGCCCAGTTCCGTGTACAGCCCCATGTCTACGAACTTCGGCTCGACGGCGCCCGCCCCGTAGGGCTGCCCGAATGCCCACCTGTTGCGCCAGTCGTCTTCACCCGTCACCGTTGTCAGCGCCTTGATCACGGCCTGCTGCTTCTCGCCCGTGGCCCAGGCAGCGGCGGCCTCCCAGTTGACGTTCTGAGGCGTCATCATGAAGGCGCCGAGGTAGTCGCCCGGCTCTTTCGGAGGCGATTCCATCGCGTGGAGCACCGGCAGGATCACCAGGGCCCTGCGCCGGTCGATCTCGATCGCCGAGTACAGCGCGTTCGCTGTGTCCAGAGGCTCGTCGGCGCGTGCCGCGGTCACCACCGCCATCAGGCTCATGACACCGATCGCCGCCGCCCTGCTCGATCCCGCCAACGTCCAAAATCCCATGTGGTCATCTCCGGTTGAACTGAGGAACGGAGTGTAGCGACCACCACCGGGGATTACCCCCCGGGCAGGACGGCAACAAACCGGGGCAAGTCCCCGGTCCTCGTGCAACTGAACGTGCTCCCCATCGGGGTTCCGGCAACCGGGTTCAGCCGGCCATCTTCAACGGGGCGGTCGACTCGATCACGTCGACAACCACGCGGTTGCGCCCGCCGTGCTTGGCGGTGTAGAGCGCCTTGTCGGCACGCTCGAGCCACACCTCGTGCGTCAGGCCGGCGGTCCCGGCGTTGATGCCGGCGATGCCGACCGAGACGGTGACCTTGTGCTCGGGATGGCGGGCCCAAGTCGTTGCTTCCATCGCCTCGCGGATGCGCTCGCCGACGATCCGTGAAGCCTCCGGCGCTGTCTCGGGCATGATGATGCAGAATTCCTCGCCGCCGTAACGGCAGGCGATGTCGCAGTCACGCGTGAACGCGACCACAACCTTGGCGAACCCCTGGATCACCTCGTCACCGGCGGGGTGCCCGTAGGTGTCGTTGATCTTCTTGAAGAAGTCGATGTCCATCACCGCCAGCGAGAGCGGGCGCCCGTACCGCTGGCTCTCGCTCGTCTCCTGCGCCCAGCGGCGGTTGAACGCCGCGCGGTTGGCCAGGCCCGTCAGACCGTCAACCTCCGCACGCTCGGCCAGCAGCTGCATGAGACGCTGCGTGCGCAGCGCGCTGCGCACGCGGGCCCGCAGCTCGGAGAAATCAAACGGCTTGGTCACATAGTCGGTCGCGCCCAGATCGAACGCGGCGACCTTGTCCTGCGAGTCGCTCAGGCCGCTGAGCACCACGACGGTCGTGTTGACGGTCGCGGGGTCCGAGCGAAGGGCGCGGAGCACGGCGAATCCGTCCATCTCCGGCATGTCCAGGTCCAGCAGCACCAGGGCGGGCCGGTTCTTGACGCAGAACTCGATGCCCTCCTTGCCGGTGGCGAACGCCGACATCTCGATCGGCTCTGAACGCAGACGCGCCTTGAGCAGACGATGAACGTCGACACTGTCGTCGATGAGCACCACCATCGGTTTGTTGTCGCTCTCTGCCACTGCGTACACACCCTTCGTATTCGGACCAACAGTCGAGGAAGCCAACACTTACATCGTCACCCGGCGGCACATACTCAACAGGTCTTCAAATTGATTGCGAAGCTGCTCCAGCGATACGCTCGCGGACCCTTCGGCCAGCGCCAGCAGTGAGTGCTCGACCTTTCCCGCGGCCGAGCCGACGGGGGCGAAGCCGTATCCGCCGCTCGCACCCTTGAGCTGGTGCGCCAGGCGCTTCAAATCGTCCATCTGCTGGGCCGCCCACAGCTCCTGCAGCTTGCTCACGCGGGCCGGCATCTCCTGCACGTACAGCTCGACGATCTCCCGCATGTCGGGGTCGTTCGAGAATTCCGAGCGGATCGGACCAGATACCGGCTGTGGATTTGGAGTCGGGAATTGCGACATTGGGCCTCCAGAGACCCGAACATCGACGCGATGGAAGGCCACCTTCACCCCAATCCACGCCAATCAAAGGCCTCCAGGTCGCACAGGCGGCGTATCTTCTCAGGCCCCCCAAAAACGAGCGAGCCCGCCGGACACAGGCGGGCTCGCGATCAAAGTGACCCCTAGGGGATTCGAACCCCTGTTCCCAGGATGAGAACCTGGTGTCCTAGACCAGGCTAGACGAAGGGGCCAAGTCGACAATGCACGAAACGGGGGGAGCGAGTTTAGCCTCGCCAGCCGTACGGTCAATCTGACAAGCCCGGTGCCCCCCTCCCCCGCAGGAAACCCCGCCCTACACGATCTCGAGTATCTCGAAGTGCTTCGTGCCTCTGGGCGTTCGCACGGCGATCTTCTCACCTACGCGCGCTTTCATCAGCGCCTCGCCCATCGGA
>JAUXUZ010000278.1 GCA_030680655.1 Phycisphaerales bacterium | reverse complement strand
GGTTGGGGGCGAGGTGCCCGCCGCTGGCCATCACCTGGTCGCAGATCGCCTTGCGGATCTCCGCCGCCAGTTGAGGGAGCTGCTCGATCGAGAGCTTGCGGAGGTCGGCGGGGGTGTTGATGGTCTCGAGGAGCGTCATTGCGGGGGGATTCCGTGAGTTTTCAATATTCTCTGAAACCAAGTCTAGCCGGTTGCCAGACGGTTTCCCGGCACGCCGAGTTGGCAAGGTGGGCAAGCCGAAGCTGGCTTTGATATCGGCACATGGCGTGCGAACGCACGCGGATGGAGCCCTCGAATACTCGTTTCGGCGGTCGCCGGTTCACTGCCCAAGGGCGCGGAGGACGACGGTCGCGTAGCAGCCGCGGGGGAGGTTGAAGGCGACCGTCCGCTTGATGCGTCCCCTGGTCAGGTCGTCATCGGTGGGCTTGGTGATGGTAAAGCCGCTGGCCGCGGCGATGAGCTGGCGGTCGGCGGCGCCAAAGAAGGGGCGCTTCACGCCGGGGACACGAAGGTCGGCGGCGGTGAGTGGGGGGTCCTGAGCGCTGAGGACGCCGGCTGCCGCGGCGGACCAGAGGGGGTGGTCTTCGATGTGGATAGAGGGGGCGAGGAGGGGGAGGTTGAGCAACTTGAGTTCGCCGGGGATTGCCGCGGCATCGGTGAAGAGCATCTCGCCGAACTCGTCGTCGGCCTTGATGCGTGCGCCGGAGTGGACACCGGTGGTGAGGAGCGCATGGGCGGTGCGGTTCCAGAGGTGCGACTGGAAGGCCTCGACGTAGAGGGCCTGGAGGAAGGAGGGGAGCTGGGCGAAGGCGTCCTTGAAGTCTCTGCCTTGAGCGAGCGCATCGATGCAGTGCGTTTCGGGGATGCGCGGCAGTTCCTTCGCGAGCTTCTTCCAGTTGCCCCAGTGCTCGGATGCGAGCCGCGTGAAGACGCGGGTCTTGCCGGTGTCTTTGCGGGCGGGGGTGGCGATGGCGAGCTTGAGGGCACCCTCGAAGTCACCGGCGATGAGCTTCTGGGCGATCCACCCCTCGCCGTGCCGTGCGCTGCCGAAGCGCTGGGCGCCGAAGTAGTTGGTGAAGAGGAGCGTGGTGGAGGGCGCGTCGGGTGAGTCTGTGGGGGGGCGCTCGAGCAGTTTGCGCGAGCGGCGGGTCATGTTGTCGCTCTCGGTCTTCGAGAGGTCGCGCACCACGAGCGTGAAGCGGTTGGTGGCGATCGCCTTGGCCGACATCGGCTCGGGAGACCAGCCGATGCGTTCGGCGGCCCAGCCGGGTTGACGAATCGTCGCAGGGAGGCCCGCCGCCTGCTCCTTGCCGTTGACCGCGATGGAGACGTGCTGCGTGGTGTGGGCGTGCTTGTCCTTGAGCCCGCCGTACTCAACGGCCGCCCCCCCCTGCTCGGCCCCCACGTACTTGGCGAGCATCGAGACCGCCTCTGGCGTCGTCAGCGACGTCTTGTGCAGCACGTAGACCGCGAAAGGCGTCGCCCGTGTCGGCGCTTTCACCAGTGCCTGCGCGAACGCCGCATCGAGGCTCTCCTCAACGCGGAAGTCGCTCGGTTGGCGGCGGATGGTCATTGGGCGGTCTTACTTCACCGCCGCGCACACCTTGCGGGCGGCGTCACCCAGGTCGGTCGCGGCCTGCAGCGTCGGCACCTTGGCCTTGCTGTCGTCGAGGAGCTTGCGGCCCGCTTCGACGTTGGTCCCTTCCAGCCGCACAACCAGCGGCACCTTGAAGCCGACGCTCCCGTCGGGGTTCTTGTACTTGGTCGCGGCGTTGACGATCCCCTGCGCGATGATGTCGCACTTCATAATCCCGCCGAAGATGTTCACCATCACGCCCTTGCAGCGCGGGTCGCTGAGGATGATGCCGAACGCTTCGGTAACGGCCTCCTCCGTCGCGCTGCCACCAACATCCAGGAAATTCGCCGGTTCGCCGCCCTCGAGCTTGATGATGTCCATCGTCGCCATCGCCAGGCCCGCGCCGTTGACCAGGCAGCCGATGTTGCCGTCGAGGGCGACGTACGACAGGCCGAACTTTCGGGCGCGTGACTCGGCCGGGTTCTCCTCGGTCGTGTCCTCCATCGCCAGGATCTCCTTGTGCCGGAACGTCCCGTTGTCGTCGAAGTCGAACTTCGCATCCAGCGCGATCACGCGTCCGTCGGGGTTGGCGGCGTCGGGGGGCGTGATGACCAGCGGGTTGATCTCCGCCAGCGTGCAGTCCTTCTCGACGAAGAGCTTCGCCAGCTTCAGCATGATGTCGACCGCCTGGCCGACCTGCTTCCCCTTGAAGCCGAGCTTGAACGCTACTTCGCGCGCCTGGTACGGCTGCAGGCCCAGCAGCGGGTGGAGCGTCTCCTTCACGATCGCCTCGGGCCGGTCGTGGGCGATCGTCTCGATCTCCACGCCACCCTCGCGCGACGCGATCAGCGTGTTCCGCCGGCTCTTGCGGTCCACGGTGATCGCGAGGTAGAACTCCTCGTTCCCCCCCGTCTTGGCATCACGCTTGTCGATGTCCGCCGCCTGGGCGACCAGCAGGCGATTCACCTCAAGCCCATCTACCGGGGTCTGCGGGCTCTTCATGCGGTTGGTCAGCATGAACTTGGCCGCGGCGACCGCATCCTCCCGGGTCTTGACCAGCTTCACAAACCCCGCCTTGCCGCGCCCGCCCGCGTAGACCTGGGCCTTGATGACCGCCATCGGTTCCGCCATCCCCGAAACGGCCTCACCGAACGCGGCGCCCGCATCGTCAACGCTCTGGACCATCCGCCCGCCCGGGACCGGGATGCCCGCAGAAGTAAGGAGGTCACGCGCCTGGTATTCGTGGATCTTCATTCGGGCCGATCGTAGACGCGGACGGTTGGAGGAGGGCGAGTACGCGGCGTTCGAGTGCCATCCCGTTCGGCGAGCGCCTTCAATCGTGCTGTTCACCGCAGGAGCGCCCAGTGTCCCATCTTCATCACGCCGGTACGCGGGGCATCGCCTCGGTTGTCTCGATTCAGATCGGCCGCACCGCCCCGCTCGGGCCCGAAGGCGTCGCGAGCGCCTTTGTCAAACGCCCTGTATCCGGGCCGGTGCGCGTCGGCGCGCTCGGGCTCGAGGGTGACGAACAGGCCGACCTCACCGTCCACGGCGGGACGGACAAGGCGGTCTACCTCTACCCCGCGGAGCACTACCCACGCTGGGCCGCCGATGTGCCGCGCCATGCCGGCGATCTTGTCCCGGGCGGGTTCGGCGAAAACCTCACGGTCACGGGGCTTGACGAAGAGACCGTGGCGATCGGTGATGTGTTCGCAGTCGACGATGTGCTGCTGCGGGTCACCCAGCCGCGACAGCCCTGCTTCAAACTCGGCCTGCGGTTCGCCGACAACACCTTGGGGAAGATCATGCTGCAAACCGGCCGCACCGGCTGGTACGCGCGCGTGATGAAGCCCGGCACCCTGCAAACCGGGGCCACCATCGCACGCTCAGACCATCCCAACCCCGCCTGGACGGTCGCCCGCTTCAACCGGTTCCTCCTCTCCAAGCGTGACGACCGTGCCGAACTCACCGAACTGGCCGCCCTCGACGGGCTCGCGGATGAATGGAAG
>JAUXUZ010000275.1 GCA_030680655.1 Phycisphaerales bacterium | reverse complement strand
GCCGTGCATGTCGCTGAGTGTGCCGGCGACGACGCGGCAGGTGAAGGTGCTGGCGTTGAACTCGTGCTCGGCGTAGAGGATGAGGCTGACATCCATGACCTTGGCCTCGTCGGCGGAGGGCTTGCGCCCGGTCATCATGTAGAGCAGGTTGGCGGCGTGGCCGAGGGTGAGGTCGGGCTGGACGACCTGGCGGCCGTCGATGACGTTCTGCATGTGCCCGACGATGGTGGGGATCTTCGCCAGGAGGCGTTTGGACTTGCGGAGGTTCGCGGCGGGCGAGTTGTCCTGGCAGTCGGGGTCGGTGTGCCCGAGGATGCCGACGGCGGAGCGGAGGATGTCCATGGGGACCGCCCGCCCGCTGGCGAGCCAGCCGCCGCTTCCCTCGATGAAGCCGGAGACGGCCGGGTGCAACTGGCGCTCGCCGGCGAGCTCACACTGGAACTTCTTGAGCTCGTCGGCGGAGGGCTTGTGCCCGATGAGCAGGAGGTGGGCGACCTCCTCAAAGGTCGCGTGCGCGGCGAGGTCGTGGATCTCGTAGCCGCGGTAGATCAGCTTGCCCTGGTCGATCGAGCAGACGGCGGTCTGGCCGCCGACGACCCCTTCGAGCCCGCGTGCGAGTGCCGCGGCCTTGTCCGCTGCTGCTGTAGACCCGGTTGCACCCGCCGCTGTCGTACCCGTCGCTGCCATGTTCGTTTCCTTTTCCTGCTGTGGTTAGCAGCATAGGAGGACCGAACGGATGCCGCTACCCTCGCGGGATCGTGCATGGAGGTCCTGAACAAAAAACGGCCCGGCGTCGCGGACTGGCGCGACGCCGGGCGTTACGGAAGGAGATCGGCTCGTTCCTGGGAGGAATGGGCTGGTGTATCGCCTGTCACCACCGCGCACTCGGTATCTCGTCGGGGGCGGCCGGCATGAGTCGGAGCAGGGAATAGGGCGATTGTTCGGCGGTCTATCGCCGCCGACGCAGCGCTGCGAGCCCGCCCAGCCCGAGCGCTGCGGCGGCTGCCGGTGTTGGCACGAAGTGGAAGTTGAACGAGCTCGTCGTCAGCTCGTAGATCGAGCTGGCGACCTGGCCCGCGGGGACGTTCGTCTGCATCAGCCAGAAGCCACCGCCAATGTTCTGGGTCTGAACCGTGCCGTTGAGCAGCCCGCGTGCGTCGATGGTCACCGTGCGCGGTGAGAAGTCGCTGATGTCGATCCAGAAGCGGTAGAGGTTGGCCCACGGGGCGAACGTCCCGTTGCTCGGCCAGACAGGGCCCGCGGGGCCGCCGTTGACGCCCCAGGGGTTTGCGGTGCCGTTGCGGGAAGCTCCCATGTACGCGTCGATCGCGTAGATTCTCGTTGGGCCACCGCCGGGGCCGCTGCCGTCGAGGGCACCGTTCTCGAGGTTTGTGCCGGTCGTTCCGGTGTTGGTGTTGTTGGTGTTGCCGCCGGGCCCGTTGCGGTAGCCGTCGCCGCGGCCGAAGAGTGTGCCGGCGGCGTCAACGGTGCCGCGGCTGATCGTGATCCCGTTGGCCGGGTCGGTCACCTGGATGAACGCTTCGCCGCCTCCCTGGGAAGCGGCGGGGCGGGAGAACCTGTTGATGCCCCAGTTCTGGTTCAGGGTCTGGGCGACGCGTGCCTGGAGCCAGAAGCCGATGCGCGTCGCGGTGACGGCGTTGGGGTTGCCGATGTTGTACGTGGATCCGGGGCCGGTTGGCGCGCCGGCGACACCGTCGGGGATCAGCCTCATCTCGAACGTGTACTGGGCCGACACGGACGCGGTGAGGGCACCGGAAACGGCGCTCATCGTGATCAACAACACGGCTGCCTTGCTCATTTGACTACCCCTGATGGCCCGTACGGAGGGACGGGCGGTGCGTGCATGCCAACTCGACCGACTCCTCCCCCTCTCTCCGACCCTCTCCCCATCGCTTCGACTTGATACGGAACAGATGACACGTTCCTGAGTCACTGTTGGCCGCATCGGCTGCTTCGTGTTCCTTACGCTTGTCCACCAACATCGGTTGCTTTGACTTGCGAATTGGTGTGTGACGATTGCGCGCATCGAGCTGTGCGCCCCCCGGAATCGGGTGGAGCTGAGGCCGCATGCCGACCTGAGGGCCGCGTCGCCGCTTTTCGTTGCTGTGCGCTCGCGTGTCGCAAGCATCAACTGATGCGAGGACCGGTG
>JAUXUZ010000269.1 GCA_030680655.1 Phycisphaerales bacterium | reverse complement strand
CGGCTCGCTCAAGCTGGAGTTCATGGTCGAGACCACACAATCGGTCATCGACGCGACCGGCAAGTGCCCGCTCCCCGACTTTGTCCGGGCCGCTCGCGGCCGGTGCACCGCCGCGGCGATTGGTGTCTACGACTACACCGCCAGCATCGGGGTGACGGCGCAGGAGCAGCGGATCGACCACGGCGGGTGCGACTTTGCCCGCCACGTCATGCAGGTGTCGCTCGGTGCAACGGGCCTGACGCTCTCTGACGGCGCCACCAACATCATGCCCGCCGGGTTGCATGTCGGCGTTGGGGGTGCGCCCCTCACCCCTCAGCAACTGGCAGAGAACCGCGCAGCCGTGCACGCGGCGTGGCGGCTGAACTTCCAGCACGTGCGCCGTTCGCTTGCGCACGGCTGGTACCAGGGGTGGGACCTCAACCCCGCCCAGCTCCCTGTGCGATACGCCGCCGTCTATTCCTACTTTCTCGAGTACCTCCCCGAGGCGACTCACCGCCTCCGAAACTTCGTTGAGAAGGCCGCCAGAGCGACGATGGTCCGAGGCGGTGCAGGGAGTGGCGTGTTCGACGATGCAGCAACGGCTCAGGGCCTGCTGACGTTCTTCATCCAGGGCGTTCGCAGGGGTGCGATCAGCGAGGCCGAACTCGCGGCGACCGGGCTGACGAGCGAAGAAGTCCGCTCGCGATCGTTCGTTGAGATCCTCCGCCGTCGCGCACTGGCTGCGCTGGGCTGAGCCGCGTTACCCACGTTCGATGGTCGCTTCGATTAGCCCGAACGGCTCATCGACGGGCACAAAGACCTCGTTGCGGTTGTCCATGCCAAATGGCGCAAGGTTCACCAGCAGGCAGTGCTTGTTCGGCATCGAGAGCCGGATGCTGTCGATGGCCCGACACGCCTTGAGCGCAGCCTCACCCATCGCGTAGAGCGTGTGCTGCACGGAGCGGCTCCTGTGCATGGCGAACGTCTCGACCAGCGCCCACCGGATGTCGCCGCGGCAGGACGAGTAGTCCGCCCGTTCCGGCCGTGTGTCGCCGAACGTCCATCGCGCCGTCAGGCTGGTCGCCAGAATGCGGTCCTCGGTCTCCGGGAGCGTGGTCAACTCGTCCTTGGGGTAGCCAGCAAACGACGAGTCGGTCGACTTGAGAATGATCAGGCCCTCGATGCCGCCGACGATCGCCGGGCGCCCGCGTTTCTTCAACTCCACCTCGCAGACCTGCCGCTCCTCGCTCCCCTTCGTGAAGCAGTGGGGGTGCGCTCGGCCGCCGATGCTCGTACGGTCCCACGGCACCGCCACGATCCGAACGCGGGCGCAGGAGACCTGCCGGTTCCGCCTGACGAAGTGGCGGGCAAGGTCCACCGCAAACGACTCGATCGTCTCGAGCGGGTGGTCCTTGCCGAGGGCATAGACGGTGTTCTTCATCGTGTCCGTCGGCAGGCAATGGGCGTTGTCACCGGCGCAGTGCACGGCTTCAAAGTCGCCCTCGAGCGCGACATCCACCGCGACCTCCCGCACGGTGTGCACCTTCCCCTTGCGAGAGACCTTCACCATGCGGACGCGCGACTTGCCATAGCTGTTCCCGCCGAGGCTGACCGCAGATGCACGGCGAGGCTGCTTGCGGACCGGTTTCTTCGCCATGATCAGGTTCCTCTGTAGGTGGTGTAGCCGAACGGGCTCACAAGCAACGGCACGTGGTGGTGGACGGTCGCATCGGCGATGCGGAACGTCACCTCGATCGATGGGTGGAAGCACGCCACTCCCTGCGAGGTCCAGTACGGTCCGGTAGCAAACCGGAGGCGGTAGTCACCGGCCTCGCTCGGCATACCCGCCGGCAGCAGCGCCTTCACGCGCCCGTCGTTGTCGGTCACGACCGATGAAAGGACGATCCAGGCGCCGCCGGTCAACCGTTCGAACACAACCCCGACGCCCGCCGCCGCCATCCCGCGTGAAACATCCAGAACATGGGTGCTGATGCCGCTCATGATGCAAGCCACCTTTCCAGCCGCAGCCGCGAGATTAGCCGCTGCTGCTTCGCCGCATTCTGCAGCTCGGTCGCGCGGTCGTTGCCGAGCCGCTCGCGCAACTGAGCGAGCATCTCACCTGCCGATTTGCCGGTCGCGCAGATGAGAAACACGTGCCCGAACCGCTCCTCGTACAGCCGGTTCCCCCGGGCAAACTCGGCTCGCTGGGCATCGCTTGCGCCCGCCATCCCCGATTGTTCCTTCGCCGCGACAGCCGCTCCTGGGCCAAGCCGTGCGACCGTGAGGTCCCGCTCGCCGATCCGCGGGTGGTGCGAGAACGCCTCGAGCCAGTCCTCCTGCCCCAGCCGCCCAAGCTGCTGCTCCGCCGCCTCCAGCAGCACCGCGGCGCTCTCAAACGGCCGGCACGCGATCATCCCTTCGACCCACAGGCCGCACCCGCAGATCCCGCGGAGCACAGCCGCCGCCTCTTCCCGAGGGAGCGTGTTCAGCACCGCAAGCTTGCCATCCACGCCGCTCAAAGCGTCGGCCTCCCCCAGATGCGCAAACGGCTCACGCCGCCATCAGGAAAGATGCGCAATCGCACGTGGGTGAATGAACCGTTCCTGCCACGGTCATCCAATTCACTCTCAAACAGCCGCCGGGCGTCCGCCTTCAGCGCCGTGCGGGGCAGGAGTTCCTTCCACTGCTGGGCACCCGGGTCAAACGAAGGCGCATCGACCCCGCCCGCCGCATCGCACGCTTCAACCGAGCAGCTCTCGGGGAAGTTGCCCTTGAAGTGGGCCGTGTCAATCTCGATACTGCCAATTGAGCCTCGGTGGGCCAGCCGGACAACCGCCCAGTCGTGCTCGACGCACCGCCCATCAACCCACGTAAGCCCGCGCTTGCGGCGCGTCTCCCAGCCGTCGCCCATGTTCGCCGCCTTATCCGGCATGATCAGGTTGTGCCGCGAGCCGAAGTGCATGTCGTTTGCAGCGACCACCAGCCCCCCATACTTCGCCGCGCTCAACTCGAGCGGGCCGTGGTACCGCGTAAGCACCGCCCAATCGGCAACCACGCGTCCAAACACCCGCAGCCGGGCCACCCCGCCGTCTGGAAAGATGTTCAGACGCACGTGCGTGAACCGCCGAGCGCTGACAGCGCCCAGGGCTTCGATCAGGTGTTCGCTGCTGGGCGTCAGCGGCGTCCGTGCCACGATCGGCGTCCACGCTGCGCCGCTCTCGCTCGTCGCCGCGTCCGCGCTGGCCCCCTCCGGCAACTCCGCCCCCTCGAGCGTGCAGTACTCCGGCTGATTGCCATTGAAGAAGCTCGTATCCACGTTCACGCCGCACACGACCCCCGGCTGCCCGAGCTTCACGATGCACCAGTCGTGCCCCGGCGTGCGTTTCCGCCGCGACTCCCACCCGTCCATCCACTTGCCGCGCTCGGTGAACTTCCCCGCGATGAACACAGCCTTGTCGGGCTTGAGCAGGTTCTCCTTCTCAGCAAAGAAGTCGTCGCTGGCGGCCAGCGCCCGCCCACCCATCCGCTCCGACGCCAGATCAACCAACTCCGCAAAGGTGCTCATGTTCGCGTCCGTTTGACCCATCGACCGATCGCCTCCGCAGGGAACCCATCACCGCCCGCCGAGCTGCGCTGCCCGGCCGGCGCGCTGTAGACCTGCTCACCCCGCACGAACGTCGCGTGCACCACACCCAGCAGCGAGCGGCCATCATACGGAGTCACCGTGTGCCGGTGCTGGAGCGCAGCCCCGCGCACCGTCCACCGCGCCTCAGGGTCCCACACCACGATGTCCGCGTCGTACCCCGGCGCGAGGCGCCCCTTGAACGCATCAACACCCGCCAGTTTCGCCGGCGCTGCGCTCAGCCACCGGCTTACTTGCTCAAGCCCGATCCCCCGCTCGCGCGCCTCGGTCCACACCGCCGGCAGTGACAGCTGCAGCGACGACACGCCGCCCCACGCGTTGGCAAAGTCGCCGCGTTCCATCAGCTTCAGCTCGGGTGGGCACGGCGAGTGGTCCGAGGCGATCAAGTCGAGCACACCATCGGCCAGCCCCTTCCACAGCCCCTCGCGGTTCGCCCGCCCGCGGATCGGCGGCGCGCACTTGAACTCCGTCGCCCCATCGTCGATCGATTCCGCCACAAACGTCAGGTAGTGCGGGCACGTCTCCGCCGTGATCGCCAGCCCCTCCGCCCGTGCAGCGCGCAGCGACGCCAGCGCATCGGCCGTCGCCACGTGCACGATGTGCACCCGCCCCCCGTGCCGCCGGCACAGCGCGATCATCGTCTCGATCGCCTTCACCTCCGCCCGCGGCGGACGCGACGCCAGATACGCCTGGTAGCTCGTCGGCGACTCCGCAAGCCCGCTCGCCGCCGCCGCCGCCTCGATGATCCCCGGGTCTTCCGCGTGCACCAGCAGCGGAGCCCCCCCCGCGGTCAGCCCCGCCAGCTCTCGCGCTGCCCGGTCGAGGTCGTCTCCCGCCGTCCCCGGGAACTCGTCGAGCCCCGAGTGGACCATGAAGACCTTGAACCCCAGCACCCCCGCCTCCCACAGCGGCCGCAGTTCGCCAGTGTTCCCCGGCACCACGCCCCCCCAGAAGCCGTAATCCACCGCGCACACACCCGCCGCCGCCGCCGCCTCACCCCGCAGCGCCGCGACATCCGTCGCCACCGGCGAGCAGTTCAGCGGCATCACCACCATCATCGTCACGCCGCCCGCCGCGGCCGCGCGCCCCGCCGTCTTGAACCCTTCCCACTCGGCACGCCCCGGGTCGTTGACGTGCACGTGCGCATCGATCACACCGGGCATCACCACCAGGTTGCCCACATCCAACACCACGCCCTCCCCCGCCACCGGCGCCGAGCGCTCGACAGCCACCACCTTGCCATCGCGGATGTGCACCGTGCCCGGCGCGGCCTTCGCCCCATCCTTGCCCGTGATCAGCCGCTTCGTCGTGATCCGCAGCTCGCCTGGCATCGTGCACTCACTCCTTCGCCCACGTTCGCCCGCCATCGTTGGCGCAGCCCTTTCACCTCACCACACCGCGACCAGCTTCACGCCCGCCACCACCAGCACCGCCGCCAGCATCACCCGCAGCGTCGCCACCCGCAGCCACTGCGCCCCCATCTGCGACCCCACCAACCCGCCGACCACCGCCGCCGCACCCCACGGCAGCAGCCACGTGTAGACCTCGCCCGGCACCCCCCCTCCCCCCTTCCCGCCCATCCAAAGCCCCGCCAGCCCCGCCAGTGAGTTGACCAGGATGAACGCGCTGCTTGTCGCCGCCGTCTGCTTCATCGTCGCCCAGCCGCACAGCAGGATGAGCGGGCTCAGGAAGATCCCGCCGCCCGTCCCCGACAGTCCCGCCAGCAACCCCAGCGCCAGACCCACTCCCAGCGCCACCCCCAGCGCTGGCGGCCGCGACTCTTCACCCTCGGCGAGCCCGCGCGCCTTCGCCCCCGTCCCC
>JAUXUZ010000268.1 GCA_030680655.1 Phycisphaerales bacterium | reverse complement strand
TGCGCTGAGCAAGCAGGCGATGCGCATCCTCAAGGTGTTCGGCGCTGACAAGGGTGTGACGCGCGTGGTCACCACGCTCGGGCCCGAGCAGGAGTACTTCCTGGTTGACCGTAACCTCTTCTTCGCCCGGCCCGACCTGCTCCACTGCGACCGCACGCTCTTTGGCGCCCGCCCGCCTAAGGGTCAGCAGCTTGAGGACCACTACTTCGGTTCCATCCCCGCGCGGGTGCTGGCCTACATGAGCGAGGTGGAGCGCGAGCTCTACCGGCTTGGCGTTCCGGTGAAGACGCGGCACAACGAGGTCGCGCCCGCGCAGTACGAGCTGGCCCCGATCTTCGAGACCACCAACATCGCCTGCGACCACCAGATGCTGACGATGGAGACGCTCAAGAAGGTCGCCCCGCGCTTCGGCCTCCAGTGCATCCTGCACGAGAAGCCCTTCGCCGGGATCAACGGCAGCGGCAAGCACAACAACTGGTCGATGAGCACCGACACCGGCGTCAACCTGCTCGACCCCCAGGACGACACGCACACCAACATGCAGTTCCTGGTGTTCATGTGCGCGGTGATCCGCGCGGTGGACCTGCACGCCGAGCTGCTCCGCGCCAGCATCGCCGGCGCGAGCAACGACCACCGCCTGGGCGCCAACGAGGCTCCGCCGGCGATCATGTCGATCTTCCTGGGCGACATGCTGGCCGACATCGTCGATCAGCTCGAGCGCGGCGAGGCGAAGCGCACCCTCAAGGGCGGTAAGCTCGACCTGGGCGCCAACACCCTGCCGGACCTCCCGCGTGACACCGGCGACCGCAACCGCACGTCGCCGTTCGCCTTCACCGGCAACAAGTTCGAGTTCCGCGCTGTCGGCTCCAGCCAGGCGTCGGCCTGGCCCAACACGGTGCTCAACACGATGGTCGCCGAGACGCTCGACTCGTTCGCCACCACGCTGGAGAAGGCCGTCGGTAAGTCGCCCACGCAGGCCAAGCTCGAGGGCGCCGTCCGCGACCTGCTCAAGAAGACCATCAAGGACCACAAGCGCGTGGTCTTCAACGGCGACGGGTACAACGAGGCGTGGCACAAGGAGGCCGAGAAGCGCGGCCTGCCGCACCTGCGCGACTCGGTCGATGCGCTGCCGGTGCTCAAGACCAAGAAGGTGGCGGACCTCTTCAGCAAGTACAAGGTGCTCTCGCGCACCGAGATTGAGAGCCGCGCAACGATCTTCGTTGAGAAGTACATCAAGCAGGTCAGTATCGAGGCCGACACGATGCTCACCATGGCCCGCACGATGTACGTCCCC
>JAUXUZ010000251.1 GCA_030680655.1 Phycisphaerales bacterium | reverse complement strand
ACGCTCTCAAGCTGCTGCCTGATCACATCCCGGTCACCAACGAGCACCAGGACCGCGTTGGAGAGGTCCACGGCCTTGCCCGCAACACCGTTGAGCGAGCCGGCATCAACCTTCTTGAGAGCGGCGAAGTCCGCAGCGAGCGAAGACCACGGCAGGCGGGTCTCAACAGCGTCGAGCGCGACGCCGACAACACCACCGATGGAGCCGAATGGCTCAACGAGGTTGTCGGTGGTCACCTCGCGGGCTTTCTGTACTTCCGCAGCGGTCAAATCGCCGCTGGCGATCCGCTTGAGCTCGCCCATGAACTCCTTCAGCGCCGGCCCGGTGGCCGTGGCGACCACCGAGCTGCCGGCGGTGAAGTCGCCCGTGGTTGAGCGCAGGTTGAACCCGGTGCGAGCGCCGTACGTCCAGCCGTTCACCTCGCGCAGGTTGTTGTTGAGCCGGCTCGTGAACGAGCCTCCCAGCGCGGTGTTCATGGCACGCAGGCCGATCGACCGCGGGTCGGCCGCCGGCACGCTGGGTGCACGGAGGTGGAGCATCGTCTGCACCGCGCCAGGCCGGTTGACGATGAACACCCGCGGACCCTTGCCCGTCACTTGCGATCCACTGACCTCGGCGCCCGGATCAGTCTCTGCAGGGGCAGGACGGTCCCAGCTCCCAAGGTGCTTCTCCAGCAGCGTGCGAGCGTCCGACTCGCTGACATCGCCCGCGAGGACGATCGTGAGCTTGCCGTGGGTGACCTTGCCGTGGGAGCGTTGAACATCGCCGAGCGTGAGAACCTCGATCGACTTGACGGTGCCGCCCAGCGGCGAGCCGTACGCGCTCGCGCCGCCGTACTGCCACGCAGCGCTCACCTTGGGGGCTACCGCGCGGGGCTCCTCGTTCTCCTGGCGGATCGAGCTGAGCCGGACCTGCTTTACGCGGTCGAAATCGGCGGCGTTCATCCGCGGTGCACGCACGGCTTTCGCCGCCAGCGAGAAGGCCGCGTCGAGGTTCTTCTTGAGCGAGTTGAGCGTGACGGTGAACCCCTCAACATCGGGCGCAGCGCTGAAGGAGGCGCCCAGCTCCTGCAGGCGGGCGGCGAACGTGGCACCGTCGAGGTCGCCGGTCCCTTCGCTGAGCATGGAGGCCATAAGGCGCGTGCGACCCGACCGCTCGCTGTGGTCCCACGTCGTGCCGGCGGGCGGGGTGAAGAGCATGCCGACAGAGACAAGGGGCAGCTCGGGCCGGTTGAACACCATCACGTCAATGTCGCCGCCGAACGAGAACGCAGCGGGTGTGGGCGGAACAAACGGGGCCGACGGAGCATCGGCGGGCCGAGCGTCGCGTCCAGACTCTGCACGTTCCGGCTCCTCGGGCAGCACGTGCTGCACGAGCTTGGCCTTCGGCGTCAGCACCCTTGCGGCCCAAGTCCTCACGCTCGCGCTGGTCGCGTTGCGGTAACGGTCCAGGTCTCGCTTGAGACCATCGGCGGGGTTGAACGTCGGGTCGTTCTCGCCAAAGTAGTAGAGGTACTCGTTGAGCGCATCGGCGCGGGCCTCGATGCTCTGCAGGCGCGTCAGCTTGTTGACCTCGATCTGCGTCCGGCGCTGCTCAAGCTCGGCGGCGGTGGGGCCGTCGGCGATCAGGCGTGCAAGCTCCTCATCCATCGCCGCCTCTACCTTCGCCAGGTCGGCGTCGGGCAGGGTCATGACGGTGACGCGGAAAACGCTGGAAAGGGCGGCGGAATCCTGCGAGGCGCTCACCTCGGTCGCGAGCTTGTCGCGAACCACCAGCCTCTGGTAGAGCCGGCTGCTCTTGCCATCGCCCAGCACCAGGCCCACCAGGTCCATCTCCGCGTCGCCCTCGGTGTACTGGCCGGGGCTGTGGAAGCTGAAGCCGACCGCCGGGAGCTGCACCTTGTCGAGGTACGTTGCGCGGTGCACGCGGTCCAGCCTGGGCATCGGCACGCCGGTGCGTGGCGCGGTGTTGCCCGGCGGGAGCGAGCCGTACAGCTTCTCGACCAGCGGCTTGATCGCTGCGGGGTCAAAGTCACCAGCGACGATCAGCGAGCAGTTGCCCGGGGTGTAGAAGGTGCTGAAGAAGTTCTTGACGTCATCGACCTGCGCGGCCTCGAGATCGGCGTGGGTGCCGATCACGCCGTTGTAATACGGGTGGTCGCGCGGGTAGAGCACCTGCAGGCTCGCCTCGTACGCGCGCGCGTACGGGGTCTCTTCCACGACCTGGCGGCGCTCGTTCCGAACAACGTCCAGCTGCTTGCCGAGCTTCTCCTTGTTCATCATCAGGCCCATGTCCTCGAGCCGATCGGCGTCGAGCCACAAGAGCGTCGGGAGCAGGCTCGACGGCCCGCTCGAGTAGTAGTTGGTGCGGTCGAGGCTGGTGCTGGCGTTGTTGCTGCCGCCGCCGGTCTCCATCAGGTTGTCAAAGTCACTACCCGGCACCCGCTTGGTCCCCATGAACATCAAGTGCTCAAAGAGGTGCGCAAACCCAGACCGACCCGGCGGCTCGTTGCGTGCACCAACCCGGTACCACAAGTTGACCGATGCCCGCGGCAGCGCGTGGTCTTCCATCAGCGTGACGCGCATGCCGTTGGCAAGCGTGTACGTCTCGCATGGGATCGTCTGCGCAAGGCCGGTGCTGGCGACAAAGCAGACCAGAGCCGGTGCGGAAAGGCATGCGATTCGGGTGAGGGTGGTCATAGGGTGCAAGGATAGTCGCGGGTGCAGCGGGCTCTAAACACCGTCCGGCACGCCAGATGCGCCGGGCACCGAAGCCCCGGCCTCAAACAGCGGAATCTACACCGTGCCCGAAGCAACTGAACCACCCAGCACTGCGTACCAGTCTCTCGCAGACACCGCCGCCTCCAGCTTGTCCGGCGCGATCCGCCACTGGCGGGCGCGCCGGAAAGCACCCTCGGAAAGAGAGAACCACCGTGCAGACCACGTTCGCCGCCTGCCTCTGCTGGCTCGTTCCACTTGCCGCAACGGCGCAGACGATGCCCGACTACGTAGATGCCCTCCCCCTCCCCGTCCCAAACGACGCGTGGGTATGGGCCGGCAGCCCGCCCGGTGACACGGGCCGCCTGTTCGTGCTGGAAGGTGGTGGCAGAGTCCGCATCCTGACGATCGCCCGCCCCGCCGGTCAATTGCCCATCTACACACTCCTGCCGAACGACTTCGCCTCGGTGGTCTCGCCGCAGGCACGCAGCGCAGCCTTCGCTCCCGACTTTGCAGTCAGCGGCAAGTTCTACATCGCGGCTGAATCCGGAGGGGGCAACTCCCGCATCACCGAGTTCACCGTCTCGGCGAGCGATCCAAACGTGACCGACCCCGCCTCGGCCCGCACGGTCCGAGACTTCACCGGTTTGTCGTTCGATCACGCCGTGGGCTCGATCCATTTCGGCCGCGACGGCATGTCGAGCGCCAACAGCCAACTCGTGACGACCGTGAAAGGGAAGATGCTCCGCATCGACGCGCGTTCCCTCATCGACGACTACCCAGCGGACAACACCCGCAACTACCACATCCCCGCCGACAACCCCCTCGCCACGCGTTCAGGCGCCGCGCCGGAGATCTGGCACATCGGCCTGCGCAACCCGTGGCGCTGGTCCTTCGACCGATGGAACGGCGACATGTGGATCTGCGATGTCGGCGGCAGCAGAGCCGGCGAGGTTGACTGGCTCCCTGTTTCACACAGCGGCTACGCCAACCTCGGCTGGCCCTGCTTCGACGGCACTTCGCCGGGCACCTGCTCGCTCAACGCCGACTTTACGACCGGGCAGCTGACACCCCCCCTGCTCTCGTTCAACCGCGAGAACGGGCAGTGCTCCACCAGCGGCGGCGCCATGTACCGCGGCAGCGAAATCCGCCCCTGGCGCGGCCGGTTTGTCTGGTCCGACGCGTGCGCAGCTCAGGTCTACTCAGCCGCGTTCACCGGAGGGGCGCTGGTGGACGTTCAGACCCACGCCGCGCAGCTCCGCAACGCGACCACCGGCAACACGGTCAGCTTGGGCAGCATCTCGATGATCGCCGAGGACGGCGCGGGCGAGCTCTACATCCTGCAGGCCAACCGCGGCACCAGCAGCGGCGGCGCCATTTACCGAGTCGTTCCAGCCGGCCCTCAGCCCCCGCTGGCGGATGTGGGCCGTCAGGGCGGCCAAGCCGGCGCCGACGGCGAACTGGACAACAACGACTTCATCGTCTTCATTGACTTCTATTTCAGCAACGACCCGAGAGCGGACGTCGGGGCTCAGGGTGGCATCCGCGGCGTCGATCAGACCCTCGACAACAACGACTTCGTCGCCTTCATCGACGCCTACTTCCAAGGCAACTGACGCTTTGCAACCCAATCAACCCCCTCTACGCCGTGCAAGCTCACGCCATTGCCGGTATGCTGCGAGCATGAAACGAACGCTGCTGCTCGCCCTCGCCCTGGCCACCTCGCTCGTTGGCGCGTGCGCCTCAAACCAGCCCGCACCCACCGGCCTCCGCGGCACGCTGCTGCTCATCGGCGGAGGCCTCGACGACGACAACAAGCCCGTCTACAACCGGCTCATCGAGCTCGCATCCGCGAATGGCCCAGCACGCATCGTCATCGCCACCGCCGCCAGCGCCGACCAGGCGGTTAACGCAATGGGCAAGACCGAGTCCATCCACGCCTACGCGCCGCGCATCCCGATCGACGTCATCACCCGTGAGACACCGCAGGCCGAGACCGTCGCCCTGATCGACGCCGCCACGGCCATGTTCTTCACCGGCGGCGATCAGAAGCGCATCGTCGACCGCTACCGCCCAAACGGCGTCGACACGCCCGAGGCCGCCGCCATGCGCCGCCTGCTCGACCGCGGCGGCGTCATCGCCGGCACCAGCGCCGGCGATGCCATGATGTCCGACCCCATGTTCCACACCGGCCGCTCCACCGAAGCGCTCGGCATCCGGTCAACAGTAACAGGCAACACCGACGACGATGACCCTGCCACAAAGAACACGCCCACACGCCCCCTCGGCCCGCAGATCGGCCGCGGCATGGGCATCCTCCCCTGGGCGATCACCGACTCACACTTCTTCGAGCGCAACCGCGTCGGGCGGCTCGTCGCAGCGCAAGAGGTCGCCGGCAAGCGATTGGGGATCGGCGTCGGCGAGGACGCCTGCGTCGAGGTGGACCTCTCAACCGGGATGCTCACCGGCATCAGCGTGGCCGATTCACTCCTGGTGGATACCGGCTCGCTGCAGCGCGACGGGCTGATGCGCCGTAACGTCGCCGCCAAGGTCATCCGGCAGGGAACCCGCGTCTCGCTCACGGACCTCCTCGCCTCGGCCCCGCCGCCGATCGTCGCCGCGCCAACCGGCCCGCTCACAACCATCTCGGTCATCGAGCCCGGCCAGAACCGCCAACTCGCATCGTGGCGGTTCTTCCGCCGGGCGGGCGAATCCGGCACCGGCGTGTCGTACCTCCCCCTTGACGACTGGGCCCTCACCGGATGGCCAAACGGGCTCGGTTGGGCGATCTTTGAAGCAGGGCCACTCACAGGGCCGTAGTCGCCGCCGATGCAGCCGCCGGCGAGCCCGGCATCAGCAACGCCGTCTCGACCGAAAGCCCCGGCCCGAAGGCGATCAACACCGTCGGCCGCCCGGCCGTCGCGGCGTCGCGCTGCAGGCGCTCCAGAATGAACAGAACAGTCGGCGAGGACATGTTTCCATGCTGTGACAGCACCCCGCGGGATGCCCGCATCGCCTGCTCGCTCAGCCCCAGTGACGTTGCCACCGCCTCTAGCACGCGCGGCCCGCCCGGGTGAACCGCCCACGCCCCATTCTCCACAAGCTCACGCAGGCTCTGCCCCTGGCGATCGAGCCACCCCGCCAGCCACGGACGCAGGTGCTCGCCGATCAGCCTTGGCACGCTCTCCGCGAGCGTCATCTCAAACCCGTGGTCGCCCACCCGCCACGCCATCGCCCCCGCAGAGTCGGGGAACACACAGCTCCCCGTCGCGGCCACGACACCCATCGATGCTCTACCGGCCGCCCCTGCGGCCACGATCATCGCCGCAGCCCCGTCGGCAAACAGCGCGTTCGCCACGATCTGGTCAGGCCGCTCACCCGCCTGAAAGTGCAGCGAGCACAGCTCCACACAAACCACCAGCACACGCGACGCCGGCTCGCTCCGGACAATCGCCCGCGCTGCCGCCAGCGCGTTGATCGCCCCGTGACAACCCATGTACCCCACGTGCAACCGCTGAACCGTCGGGGGCAGCCCCAGCCGTTCGATCAACGCGTGATCGATCCCCGGCGCAATGAAGCCCGTGCACGAAACAGTCACGATGTGCGTGACCGCGCGGCCGTCCCCTGCAAGCGCTCCACGCGCCGCCTCAAGGCCAAGCGCAACCGCCTCCCGGCCGTACCGCTCCATCCGCGCCGCCGTGGTCGGCCCGCGAGGGCCCACACCGCTGGTGAGAAACGACTGCTCCAGCGGCTCGCCGTCAACCGTCGGTCCTTCCAGCAGGCAGCTCGCGCGATGCTCGATCCCCGAACGCCGGTAGATCACCTCCGCAAACCTCGCCGCCTCAGGCCCAAGCCCACCCGCCTCCGCCGCGAACCGCGCAGCCGAGAGTTGCCCAGCGCTGTGCCTGGGCGTAACGCAGCACAGCGAGATCACCGCCGCAGAGACGCTCATGCCGGCACCCAGTCGCCGCCCGCGTATGGCCGTTCGAGACCGCGAGCGATCAGCTCAGCAAGACCCGCTGCCGCGGGCACGCGCCCCATCAAGGCAACCGCTCCCCCAACCAGCCACGGCCGGCGCAGCACGCCGCGGATCACCCCGCACATACGCTGCCGTGACCGAACCTCACCCGCGTGCCACCGTGACCACGCACCGGCAATGTCCACGCCGCGCATGCCCGACTCTGCCATCCTTACCGCCGCCCCCGCACCCGCGAAAGCCCAGGCCATCCCTTCACCAGTGAACGGTTCAACATAGCCCGCGGCATCGCCAAGCACCAGCAAGTCCGGTGCGCTCACGCGGGCCCGCCTGCGCGACAGCAACCCAGTCCCGCGAATCTGAACGTCCCCCAGATCGATCGTTGAGGCCCCGGCTTCATCAAGCACCGCCTCCAACGCACGCCGCGGCCCACCGATGCGCTTGGTCCACGCAGGGTCGAGCGCCCCCGCGAGCGCCGTGGTCATTGCGTCAACCCGCACCCGGCCCACGTAGCCGTTCGCGCCGATGCACAACTCCACTTCTCCAGGCGCAGGGCCGCCGGCGCACGCCTCAAGCGCGCCGCCGACGCCAAACCAGGAACGCCCACACACGCGCGGACCAAACCCCTCCAGCCGGTCGAGCGAACCGCCCGTCAGCCCATCTGCCGCGATCACCAGCCCTGCCTCAACGATGCGATCGCATCCACCGTGTCGAAGTTCTACAAGCCATCCCGCGCCTCGCGGCTGCGGCCCGACCACTATCGCCGCCGTCTCCGCCTGAAACACAACGCCCCGCGCAACCCCACGAGCAACAAGCAGGCCGTCCAACACTTTGCGAGACACGGCCACCCCGCCAGCTCTGGCAAAGCCCGCAGCCCGTCCGCTCGCCCGTAACCGAACGCACTGCATCGCGGCCCCGCTCGCCGCAACCTCCTCTGCCAATCCCAAATTCGCCAGCGATGCAAGCGCGGCGGCGTTCAGGCAGCACCCGCATACCTTGTCGCGCGGCCAGACCGACCGCTCCACAAGCAGCACACGCCCGCTCCCCGCGCAGCCCGCGGCAAAGGCCGCACCGGCAACGCCGGCGCCGATGACGACAACGTCATATCGCTCGTTCGTCACGTGCGCCTCCACGTCAGCAGCATCCGCATCGGCCATGATGGCGCAACCCGCGCCCCGCTCATCCCGGCCGCCGCCGCCATTGCGCGGACTTCATCAACAGTGAACGCGCCTTGAACCGAGCGCACGGCGTCGACGCGTACGACCGGCGAGCGCGTCAGCACCCGCCCCGCAACACCCGCCGCGACCACGCCGCGCCAGCACCTGACAAGGTCGCTCACTATCACGCCGACCCGGGCAACCCGAGCCATCTCGCGCAGCAGGCCCACCACGTTCCGCTCCTCAAGGTGGTGCAGGAAGAGCGAGCACATCACCACATCCACCCCGCCATCAGCAAGCGGAATCCCCCCGCGCACTACGTCGCTCCTGTGGCACACCACCCGCACACCGGTCGCCGCTGCACGTTCAGCGGTCGCCGTCAACGCCTCCGCGCTGATGTCGCACGCCTGCGGCGCAAGCTCCACACCAGCCCGCCCGGCCCGACGCACCACATCAACAAGCACATCCCCTGATCCCACAGCGACATCCAGCAGCGTGGCCTGCCCGTGTCCTCGGAGCAGATCATGCACGCCGCTCCACACCGATGCCCCCGCCCGGCTCAAAGCGTTGATCCGCGCCAGCCCGGCGAGCGCCCGCCGATGCTCCCCGGCGTCAATGGCCGGGTCATCCATCAGCTCAGCCTGAAGCCTTCGTGCGAGCATCGTGGCGTCCAGTTTCTATAACATTGAAGCAGCCGTTCCGCTACGCAACAGCCGAAACGGTAGCGCACCCGCCGCGCCAACCGAGGCTCTCACACGACAAAAGCCCGTGCCGCAAACCGGTCACGCTCACCCGCAAAGTCCAGCGGCGCGGCCGGCAACTCAATCCACCGCGGCTTCTTGCCAAGCCCCTTGACGATCTCCTTGTCCAGCCGTCCCTCGCGGCACAACTCGCTTGTGTTGGTCGATGCGAGCACCGCGCCCCCGGGCGCGACGACCTTCGCCGCCGCTGCCACAAGCCGCGCGTAGTCGCTGACAGCACTCCACGGGGCGATCCTGTCCTTCCTGGACCCCGCCGCAAAGCTCGGCGGATCGAGCACGACCATGTCGTACACCAGCCCCTTGCGCTGTGCGTACGAGAGGAACTCAAACGTGTCCATCTGCGCAAAGCGGTGTGCGTCGGCATCGATCCCATTGCGCTCGAGGTTCCGCTTCCCCCATTCAAGATACCGCGACGACACATCCACGCTCGTCGTCTCAGCGCCCGCCCTGGCCGCCGCCACCGAGAACGCGCACGTGTACGCAAACGTGTTCAGCACCCGTGCGCTCTCACCCCGACCGATGCGCGTCGCGCACCAGTCCCGCACCCACCCGCGGTTCTCGCGCTGGTCCAGAAAGACCCCCGTCGAGAGCCCGTCGTACAGCCGCACCTCCAGCCGCCAGTCAAGCTCGCGCACCAGCAGCCCCTCGGCCACCGGCTCGCCCGCAGCCGGTGTCCGCTCCGTCACCACTTCCGGCAACGCCCCGCCGAGCTTCGAGCGGTCCTTGGCGAACGGCTTCAGGTAGACCGCCCGCACGCCCAGCCCGCGCAGCACATCCAGCACGGTGGCGGCCTCGTGGCTCGCGTTGAAGCCCGCCGGAACCCGCCCCTCGTACACGATCAGCACGGCCCCCTCGCCGTACACATCGATGTACAACCCCTCAACACCGTCCACCTCGCCCGAGAACGCCCGGAACGCGCGCGTCCGCCCCGAATCAATCAACGATCGCCGGCGCTCAAGCGCCGCAACAAGCAGCCGGCGCAACGTGCGGGGTGGGTGTGCCGGTCGGGAGCGCTCAGCGGAGGTCACCGGCGTCGTGCGGACCACCGGCCGTGCGCGCACCTGCCCACCGCGTGTACCACGCGGACGGTTGTCCCCCTTACCCGACGATGAAGATGGCCGCGCTCGCTTGTCCACACCGCCAGCGTATGTGCGTGCGCGGACCCGGGCCGCAACACCGGCAAAGCGGCCCTCTCCCGGTGTGGAAAGAGGGCCGCACGCTGCTGAGCTCACTCTCCTGTGAACGCTCAGAAGCACCCGGCAAAGAACAGATCAATGAACACGATGAAGTCGTT
>JAUXUZ010000250.1 GCA_030680655.1 Phycisphaerales bacterium | reverse complement strand
CGCCACCGTCAGCCCGCGCGGCGGCTGCGCATCGTGGGGCGCATCGGGACCGCTGAGCAGCCGGGTGATGCGCTCGCGCATCTCGCCCGCCGCTTTGTTGGTAAAGGTCACCGCGAGGATTGCCCAAGGCGGGACGCCCATGCGCAGCAGGTAGGCCACGCGCCGCGTGATCACGCGCGTCTTGCCCGAGCCGGGTCCGGCCAGCACCAGCACGGGGCCGTCAACGCTCGCCACCGCCTCCGCCTGGCTGGGCGTCAGGTCACGCAGCAGCGGGTCGCTCTGACGATCTCGATCTGTAGCGCTGGCATCCATGCGGATGCGAGGATAGATGCCCTGCGGCGGCTCAAGCGTGCCCGACATCCTCGGGGTCGTCGTCCTTCTTCTCGTCGCCCGTTCCGGCGTTCTCCCAGGCCTTGCCCTTGACCACATCAGGCTGAGCCTCGGGCCCGACGCCGTGGGGTGTCGAATCACGGGCGATGAGCGAGACACCCTCGGGCAGGAGCGTGGCCACCTTTGCCACCGGGTCACCGCCGAGCTGGCGGGCGAGGTTGGTCCGCCGGCTCTTGCCCATGATCAGGGTGTCGCACCCGAAGGTGACGGTGTAGTCGAGGATCTCCTCGGCGATGTCGGGGCTGGAGCAATAGATCGGCACGAACGGCACGCCCACTTGCCGCGCCAGCACGGCGACGGTGCCGAGTGCTTCCTGCGCGTCGGGGTCCTCTTCGATGCGCGGAACGCTGCTGGCGTCATTGGCGATCACGCGGAGGGTGCGCACGTAGATCGCAAAGAGCGTCGCGCCTCGCCTGCGGGCAAGGTCCACGGCGTACTCGGCCTGGTGCCTCCCGCGAGCCGCCAGCATGATGCGCGGCTTGTTCGGGTCAAGGTCCAGCGGCTTGCGCTGCAGCTCCGCCAGCCAGCCGATCTGCGGCTCGGGCAGCTTGGCGTCACGCCGGGCGATAAGCCGTGCAACGCCCCTCCCCAGCAGCACAATGAGCACGAGAAGCCCCGCAAAGACGGCCGCTCCGCTGTTGGTGATGGCGATGGTCACAAAGACCGTCGCCAGCAAGAGGGCAACGGCGGACATCCCGGCACGCTCCCAGCGCTTGATCTCGAGCGATCGGTTCAGCACGCAGCAGCAGAGGTTCAGGGCGATCGCGCCGGTCACACCGATCGCGTACAACGGCGCTAACTGCTCGATGTCGTGGAAGACCAGCAGCAGCCCAGCCGGCGCAGCACAGGCGATCAGCAGCGGCACCGACGGCACCCCTGAATAGTTCAGGCGCGCCAGCGACCCGTGCAATTCGCGGTCGCGCCCGAGTGAGTAGAGCAGGCTGATCATGCCGACGATCACCGTGTTGGCCGCCGAGAGCAGCAGCAGCCCGAACGCCACCGCCGTGACCTTTCCGAACGCAAGCCCACTGGCCGCTCCCAGCCAGAGCTGCCCACCTTCGATGGCGATGATCTTCATCGCGTGAGAGTGCACCTCGCGCTTCGTGTACTCGTCGCCGCCGATGGTCACCGCGGTTCCCGCGTCGATTGCTGGCAGCGCAGCCGCGTTCGAGGCACCCAGCAGCCCCAGCAGCGCGACGCCGAAGATGAGGTTAAAGAGCGCAACCTCACCCAGCACGGGCCAGATCGTCCGTGCGGCGGTCCGCTTGACCGGTTCGGACATGATGCCGGTCATGTTCGCCACCGCCTCAACACCCGAGAGCGCCAGGATGATCCCCGTGAAGTTCATCCACCGGGTGACCATCGGGTCACCGTCCATCCGCACCAGCCGGAGGCCAGCTGGCACCCAGGGCAGCACCATCACCGCGACGATGAGCCCAAGGCCGACCGACGCGACCGCGACCCACTTCGCAAGCTCACCCGCGCTCCTGGGGCCGAACCAGTTGACGACACCCAGCACGAGGAAGGCGCAGGTGCTGCACCCGACGATCAACCACTTCGCATCACTCGGCACGCCGAAGTAGACAAAGGCCTCGACGGTTGAAAGTGACGCTGTGACGATGTAGTTGCCAAGCAGCAGCGTCGCCCCGATCACACTCAGCAGCGGCGACATCCGACGCGCCGCCGAGTAGACGCCCCCGCCGTCTTGAAAGAGCCGGCACACGATCGTGTAGGCCCACGCCACCGCGACCATCAGCAGCGAGAGCGCCAGCAGGTAGTACGGAGCGGCAAGCCCCAGGGTCACAGCGCCGATGCCCAGCACGTACAGCCGGCTGGTCCCCCAGTCGCCAAACAGCAACGGGCCGGCGTGCCAGTGGGTGAGGTTGCGGGGACGCTTCGCGGAGGTGAGAATGCCGGACATCGTGTGCGGCAGAGTAGCGTGCACCCCGGGTGCAGAGCGATCGGTCGGCACACCCCGCACGCAGACCGAGCGGCCCCCGATCGGCTGCCCGCTGATCGAAACGAGAGCATCCGTCCTGCCCCAGTCGCCGCTCACGGGGCCCACGAAGCCTCAACGCAGCGGCTCTGTAGGAGCCGAACACCCGCCTACTTGGCGTCCGTGATCGCCCGTACCGCTCCGATGACATCGTCAGGGTTGGCACGCTTCTTGTAGTCCCAGTCCGCGAAGGCCCAGCGGATGATCCCACGCTTGTCGATCACAAACGTCGCGGGGGCGGGCAGTTCCCACGTGCCGCTGGCGTTCGCCTCGCCAACCTTGAGGCCGTAGCCGTGGTACTTCTCCCGGGTCG
>JAUXUZ010000244.1 GCA_030680655.1 Phycisphaerales bacterium | reverse complement strand
GCGCATGCGCAATGGTACCCAAACATTGCGCATGCGCCATGGGAAGGGGGTCCGCGTACGCCCACCCTTTGGCTTGCAGCCCGACGACTTCCTCATCGAGTTCGGCAAGCGCATCCGCGAGGCGCGTACCGCGCGTGGGCTCACGCAGGAAGAACTCGCCCGCAAGCTCAAGATCGACCCCGCCCAGATCAGCCTGATCGAGGGGGCCCAGCGCGAGCCGCGCCTACGCACCGTGTTCCGCATCGCCGTCGCGCTGTCGATCGAGCCCCGCGACCTCATGCCGGTGGTTCGCCGCTAGGGCCGGAGCGGAACGCCTCCGTTCCCCGTCCCCTCTTTCTCCGCGGGTCGATGCCCGTCGCGACCGCTGGTCTCGGGCGGTAAGTCTGTCACTTCCCCAGGCAGCTCACGCCCTACGTTCCGCGCGGACAGCGCCGGCGGGGCCGACACAGCCACCCGGGCTTGGCGCACGGCCGCCGCGGGCGCGATGGTGGGCATCCCTTGGCGGGAAGCACCGTTCCCATGGTGGCTGGACGTTGCGCCAACCACGCGGGAACTTGCCCGGTCGCCCATATGGGCGGATGTTGCCCACAGGGTGCCCACATTCCGCAACATAGACCAGAATCCGGCGCAATCCCCTTGCCAGTTGACGCTGTGCATGCCCCTATACAGACGACGCGGTGGCACACCCCCGCGCGAAACGGAGACGACCATGAAGACCAAGACGAGCGCAACGACGAAGGCGCAGCGGCTGGAGCAAGTGACCGAGGAGGCCCGCATCCGACTCGGGCTCGACACCCTTCAGACCCGCAACCGCGACGCGCTGGACTTCCACGACACGTCGGTGGCCAGCATCCGCGAGATCATCGCCCTCGCCTTCGAGGCGGGGTTCGCGGCCGGCAACGGCGCACCCGCCCCCTTCACCCACGACGCCCAGGACCCCGGGGCGTTACTCGATACGCTGGAACTCGCGAAGATCGAGCGCCGCAAGCACGGCGGTGGAGGCACCTGGGTCAGCGGTTCCATCGGCGGCCACTGCTTCAACGCCCTGGTCTTCCCCGAGCACGCGACCGACCCGGCGTTCGAGCTCGATGGCAGCAGGATCTCCAAGCTCTGGCTCAAAGACAGCGCGAACGGTACCGAGGTCGCCAGCTTCGACCGGGGGTGGGACCGCTCGCCCGCTACAGACACGGCCCAGGCAATTGTCGGGCTGCTCGCCGCCGGGCTCGCTGAGCGCGTGTTCGGCGAGTGACCATCGCCCTGCACAACCACGTGCGGCGGGAGGGGCTGTCGATCCGCACCGAGGCCAACAGCACCACCTGCCTGGCCGACCAGGGGGGTGGGGGGGGGATGAGCAAGTCGGATGCGCACGACGCCCGCCAACTGGCCCTGCGCGAGATCGATCCGCTGGACGGCCAGCAGTTCGTGAGCGAGGCCGACGCGTACGAGGCGGTGCGGCCCCTGAAAGAGAAGCGCCTTGACCGGCTGATCGAATCGCTCACCATCAGCCTGTTGACCGCTCACCCGGCACGGGGCAACGCCCTGATCCAGATGCTTCGCCGTGACTTGAAGGTGGACGTGCGGAAACTCTGGTGCCCCGACGCGGCGTGGCTGGCCGGGTACAAGAAGTGCCAGCTTGCCCACCTGATCGGCGAGCTACGCGGGGCCGCGTACATCCACGCGGCACAGCAGGCGAAGAAGTCGGAACTGGTGGAGAATCTCGCCAAGCTGTTTGCCGACGCGGCCGGGGAGAAGCTGGACGACAAGGAACTGGCCGGGCGGGTGAACCGGTGGCTGCCTGAGAACCTGCGTGAACTTACGGCGGCAGAGCAGGCCGACCGGGCTGAAGCCGCTTGAGTCATCAAAGGCCTCTGCGCCCCACCCGGCGGACACGCCGGGTGGGGTATTCACGAGACATGCTGAATACTCACGCCCGACGGCCCGCCAAACATGGTCTAGTACTCCCACGGACGCAGCATGAACCTCATGCTACTAGCCACATCACTTAGGGCCTTGTCTTCACTAGACGAGTCCCTAGCAATGGCATCTGCCAAGTGAACATCCCGCATCAGAGACCAAAAATCAGCAGCCCTCAGTTCTCCCTCTGACAAAGCAACTTGCCTCCAAAGGCCGATCACGACCGCCCACCCAGCAAACCTAACATCTCGGCTTTGACTGTGCAACAACTTACTCATCGAGGTCACTGCAGTGCTCATTGATTCCTTTTCTTGCGACAAACGCAACATTACTAAGAGATCGACATACTGCTCCATTATCGCATCATATCCATTTGCAAACCGCTTCTCGGATTCCGAAGAAACTACCAACTCGGTTGGCGGGGTTTCGCCCGTGACGACGGTCTTCGCCGGCAAACCGATCAGGTTATTTTGCCCGACTAAAGCGCTATTACGCATCAGCGTCGCACCGCAGAATCCAACTATGATCCCAGCGAGAGTGCAAAGTGGGATAGAAATAATGGTTGTCTTCATACTGCTTCCCTGACTGACCTAGTTAGTTCGTCGGATTGGCCCGCCGGGTATCGGCACGCCGCGTCTCTTGAGCCCTTCCTTTATTTCATTGGCAAGAATTTTTTTCAAGTTCTCTAGTATAGACTCGTCCATGTCTGCGAGCATGTTGCCGATGCAATGAGCCTTTCTTGCAGTGACGCCAGTGCCGCTACCGCTACAGCAGCTATAGCACTCGGTTTCAGATTCCCGAGCATGCCCCATACACTTCATGAGGCCCATGATTTGCGTAGGGGATGGGTACCTAGCAAGGCAAAGTGCGGCTCTGATTACACCAACGGCCTCACACGCCTCCATGCAATCCATGCCCACTACGAAATTCCTGATCTCGATTCTCGGATCGAATGATGAGTTGTAGCAATCTATGGCGTTTCTTGTGGCACCGCGAATACAGTCTTGTCGCGCGCATACATTTATTGAAGGTGCTACATTAATACTACAACACTTAAAGATTTCCAAAATGAAATTCCTGAAGCACTTTGTCTGAGGTATCAGCCCGATAGTTGGAGCTAGTGTTCTTGCGTAGTAGGTTACGCAGCCGTACGTAGACACGAAATCCAACGCTGCGCAAAGCCTAGAGCCGTTAGTTTCCATAAATGGCTGGAGCGGTATCCACTCGGGGTCATTGCATGCTTGATGGAATGGACGGGGGAGTGTCCAATTATCGTCGCTATTCGCTTGGCAACCCACTCCGCACAAACCTGTCATGTCTACGAGATCTATGGCATCGGACGAGCAGTATTGGTAGTAGTTTGTTCCGTCGAGGTACTTAAGCGGATCGGGTTGGAGCCAGTTGCCACCTTGCGAGTCCAGAACCCGAAACCGCACGTGGTAGACCGGCTTGCCGTTGGCCGAACCGCCCAGCGCCAGCGTCGGGTCCCACCGGTACCCCGCGTACCCCACACGGTTGTCGATCTCGCTGCCGCTGAGGACCCCGAACCCGCCGCCACCGTACCCGTTGCCGCCGTTGTAGTACGCGTCGATGAATGCGATGCCGTCGTTGGTGTCATACGTGCCGTCAGCCAGGCCAAGACCGCCCGTGGAGCCGAAGTCCGTGTACCACTGCAGGCTACCCGTGGTCGTCGCCAAGATCACGTCGTTGTTGTCTAGGTACCCGTCCGGGCCGATCACGCCGCCCTGCCGGCCCACATCGGCTGGATTGAAACTGCTGGGCCGGCCGTAGGCGTCGTACCGGATACGTTCGACCAGTGCTGAGGTAAAGGAACTGTCGGCGCGGACCAGGGCGACAACATCGTGGCGCCAGTTCTGAACGTAGTAGATCCGCTCCTCGCGGACGATGCTGCCATCGACATCCTTGTCGCGGTCACGGCAGATCAATTCATCGATGTACGAACTGCCGCCGCCCCCATCCTGCCCCGCGTTGTGAAAGCTGTAGACCTCGCTGGGCTTGGCGTCGCTCAGGTAGACGACATCGCCTGCACCGTTCTTGGCGATCTCGGGCAGGGCGGTCTGGGACCAGTTGAAACCCTGGAGGCCGTTGGAGGTGTGGCGCTTGGTGGACTCGCCCTGCGAACTGCTGTAAACCCTGCCGACGCACACCGGCACGCCCGCGGTCGGGAGGGCAAGGTCGACCGCGTTGTAGGTCACGCCCGCCGTACGCAGGTCGATCACGCCCGCGTAATAGATGGGTTCGCACTCACGCGGGGAAAGAGAGACCGGCGCGGGAATGAACCCGCACGGCGTGGGCGACTGGCTCCCGCCTTCGAGCGACGAACCGCGGCTGTACGGGTTGACGATGATGTCCTGCTGGCTTGTGCCGGCTTGGAGCGCTGTGTTGAGGAGCGAGCTTTGGGTCGACAGCACCGGATCGGTGGCTTGGGCGACCGACACCGCAAGCCCGCAGACCAAGACCGCGGCGGGAACGAACGTCCGTAGAGAGGTCCGCATTGGGTGCTCCTAGAACACAGAGCGTACAGAAGACCGGTGGACAGAAACACAACTGGACGGCCATCGCCCACCCAAAAGTGGATAACTTGTGGATAGGGAAATGCCCGGCCGCGACAGTAACCTTACCGCACTGGAGTCAGCACATGGCAACAAAGCGCACGTGGCTCAATTGGTCAACCAGGGCCCAACTCGGCATCGCGGTTGCTGGCATGCTCTGCCTGGGCGGGTTGGTTGTCGCGGTTTCGGGGTCGATCGCTGGGTCGAACTCAATCGGATTCAGGCAGCGCCGAACTAAGGCACCGATCGTCACAGAACTGTCGCTCGGTGGCACGCCGATGCCATCCAGCCTATGTACTGCCGTCTTTGCATAGCGCACCGCACTCTGGGCAGCGGAGACATGACAGGGTGGAAAGCTCATATCCACACTGGTTGCACGGTCTGTCGGCGCGCCGGCGCAAGCGGCGGGAAGCAAGTATGGCGGCCGTCACAATGACCAATAAAAATATGCAAGGAACAAAAACGCGGCGCTCAGTCTGCCGCGAGAACGTTAGCACCGAGTATGTCGGCACACAATTTCCAATAAGTGAACCAACTGCGCGGCTGTTGGAAATGAATGAAAGCTCGCCATGCCCCCAAAACCTCCAATGCTTCTCGCCGGCCGCGGGGTCGCGAAACCTTACAGCGACCACTCCCCGGTCGATATATAGTTGTACTCGCGGAGGAAGACCGGTTGGAATGACTCTGCCCTTTCCGGTCCACTCCGCATGCCATTCAAAACCGATGGTCGTAAAGAAGGAGGCCAGCGTTAGAGTTGCTATCATCCCCGCGGACACAATTAATGTCGTTTGAAGCCGCCTGGTTATTGATGTTGCAGACAACATGTTCTGACTAAGTCTAGCGGACGCGATATCGCTTCTTGCACTCAGCTAATTTGCGCCGAAGCTCTTCTTCGATTTGCTCTAGTTTTTCGCGCCGGTCCCGGTTACACATACCCGCATCAGATGTAATGGGGGCCGCTGGATTAAGCTGCGAAGGCTGCATCGGGTTCGCGTCGCGGCACCGCCGCCACTCCTCATCGGCCTGTTGACGCTGCAATTGCGCAAGTTGTAAAGCTGAGAGTCTACACAGCCAGTAGTTGCCGGGCGCAGTGCTGTTCGGCAGATTTGGATAATCACGATCAGGCCGAGGGAGAAGCCAAGATGGGGGGCCACCCGGTAGACCACGTGAGCAATCAAGCACGGTCTCCGGCGTTACCGGCGGAGACTCCGATCCGGGATACTGCCCACCACATATAGATACACAGTATGAATAGCAGCGTTTGTTTATTAACAAACAACTATCCAGATTCTGCTTGCACCATGCTCTAGAGTCGGCGTGAGGGCTCGCAAGCAAGCACCTAACGTAGTCGGTATAGCACTTCGCATCCGCAAGTCTGGTAAACGCCCAGCAAGCGCCTTCGCAGGTAGCACTGCGAACCCAGCCGGCTTGCGAAATCGCATTAGTGCTTGCATCAGCTAGCCCACTTTGTAGTTGTAAGTTGCTTTGAGAAGATTCCGCGCAGCTGCCGCAAGCTGACAATCCGGCTGGATCTGCCAGATTAAGGGGTTCGCTCGAACAGTACTCATACAGATCCATCGAATCGTGGTACCCCAGCGG
>JAUXUZ010000264.1 GCA_030680655.1 Phycisphaerales bacterium | reverse complement strand
TCTGCGTCCTGCTTGACCTGCCCCCCAAATCCTGATCCAGCAACTATGAGAGTCCCGACGGGCCCCGGTGTGGCCCAGGAGACTCTTGACGATGAAGCGGACAAGGCATTCGGCGGAACAGATCGTGGTCAAGCTGCGTGTGACCCTGCCCACAACTTTCGGACACCGACGGACCGCGGTTAGGGGGCGTGTCACTGAACGCGGTGCTCCGACCGATTTCAGTGGGCTTTGGGGCGCTTGCCGTTCAAAGCCAAGGCAGGCCTTTGGTGAGGGGGTTTGCTGTGGGCGGCCGCGCTCCGCCGATCCGACGCATCGGTTTCGCGCTGGCGTTCCCCCTTCCTCCCCGCCCCTCTCTCGCTCCTTCCCCCCTCCCCCTTCGATTCCTTCGGTCCCTTCGTTGTAAGAAACACTCTTCCCGCGCGCGTGGATGCTTCGCCGCTTCGAGACCTTTGAGTCTCTTTGAGCCCTTTGAGTTCCTGCCTTGTTCTCCCTCTGCATGGATCCGAGGCTGGTTTGGAGGCTTGGTGCATCCCGGCGCCCTCCCTGCCGGTCGGGCCTCTGTTGATTCGGATCCGCGTCCATCCGCGGCTGGTTTGGATGACCCACTCGCTCACGCTCGGGGCTCGTGGGGGCCGGATGACCCGGTCGCTCACGCTCGGGGCTCGTGGGGGCCGCTGTTGCTGATCCGTGCTGATCCGTGTCCATCCGAGGCTGGTTCGGATGCTTGGTGCGTCGTGCGGCGTGCGCCGTCGGGCTGAGCCGCGGTGTGAGCACCGATCACCCGCACCACGCACGGCGCGGGAATCGCTCAACTTTCCCCTATGACCGGGCATCCTTGCGTGCTCGCAAATGGAGTATTATGTCTTACGCGCGGCCAAACGGTCGCGATGGATTGGTGCTCAGCCTTCGATCGCCCCGCGTCGGGCAGCGGAGTGAGCAGCCTCTTCCTATACCTGAAAGGTTGGTGTTTGATGAGAGTCAACGCTCAACGCGTGGCGGCTGTTACATTGCTGCTGTCTGCTTGCCAGTGGGCCTCGGCCGATCTGCTGGGCACCGCCCAGGGGTTCGCGGTGCTGGGCGGGTCGACCGTGACCAACACCGGGCCCACGGTGATCACCGGCGACCTTGGTGTTGCGCCCGGCAGCGCCATCACCGGCTTCCCGCCCGGCACGCTCACCGGCACGCTGCACGCGGCCGATGCCGTCGCCGCGCAGGCCCAGCTCGACGCGGGCACCGCGTTCACCACGCTCGCGGGCATGGCGCCCACGCTGGTGCTCACCGGGGCCGACCTGGGCGGCCTCACGCTCACGCCGGGTGTCTACTTCTTCTCGTCGTCGGCCTTCCTCACCGGCACCTTGACCCTGGATGCGCTGGGTGACCCTGATGCGCTCTTTGTCTTCCAGATCGGCACGGCCTTCACGGCTGCCAGCGGCTCATCGATGGTGAGCATCAACGGGGCCGACGGCTGCAACATCTACTGGCAGATCGGCAGCTCCGCCACGCTCGGCACCGGCGCAGCGCTGCAGGGCAACTTCATCGCCAGCGCGAGCATCACGCTCAACACCGGCGCCTCGCTCATCGACGGGCGTGCGATCGCGTTGAACGGCGCGGTGACGATGGACACCAACACCATCACCGCGGGGTTCATCCCTGCGCCCGGCGCTGCAGCGCCTCTTCTCCTGACGGGCCTCCTCGCGGCCCGGCGCCGCCGAGTGTCCCGCCACTGACCGCGTTCACCGTCCTCCGGGAATGTGGCCCTTCCCTCGGGGCCTTTCTCCCGATCACCACCCCCACCACGACCCCGGCCGTCGGCTCACGCCGACGGCTGGGAGGGGATTGGTACGCCGAGCGCGCTGCGTGCCAGCACTCACTGTTCCAACGTCACTCCTGCCGCGTCGCGATCGGCACGTACCCGACTTCGAGACCCTCGGGCGGCTGCACGATCTGTGCGGGGTCGAGTTCGGCCAGGCTGCCGACCGTCGGCGGCGCGAGATACTCGCGGTCTTTCGTCCAATGACGGTGGAGCTTCTCGACCTTCGCCTGCATCGCCTCGCGCTCCTGGCTGGTGAGGTCCGCGTTGAGCAGCGCGGGCTGGTCGGCGAAGCGGTACCAGTAATACGTCACGGTGCTGCCGTCGCCGAGCCGGGCGGTGAACGGCCCCGCCGCCGGGCCGGGTTTCTTCCACGTGCTCTCAGCGTCATCGGGAGTGTCGTAAGGCTCTGACGGGGCTTCGCGCGGGGGGTTGAAGCTTGCGGCCTTGAGGCCTGTCTCGTCGGGAACATCCGCTTCGTTCGCGGCGACCCACGTCGGTGTCTTCCCATCCTTGCTGAGGCGGAAGTACTCCGGGAGCACCGCCAGCTCACCCGATGGCAGCGTCTTGCGGCCGATGAGCTGCGGGGCCCACTGGTAGCCATAGGTGGTGGGGTCGGGTGTGATCGGCGTCGCGAAGGACTTCCAGGCGAGCTGCGACTTGTCTTCCTTCGCGGTCTTGTCCGTATAGATCCTCCACGTTGAGCCGCCGCCTGAGCGGAAGTGCTGGACGAACGCCCCGTCGGGGCTGACCGCGCCGCTGACGGGCTCGCCCCCATCGAACCACGAGCGCACACCGTCCCACATCGCCGCCTTGGTGTAGCTTGTGAGGCGGTGGAGCACGACCGTCTTGCCGTCGGCGCCGATGGGGAAGCACGTGGGCGCGACGCGGGCGAAAGTCCCTCCGGCGGCGTCGGTGCCGATCGCGGCGGGGATGTACTGCGTCTCCATCTGGAACGCCTTGTTCGGGTCCGACGGGCGCGAGTCAAGGAGCAGCCCGGCGTACTTGGGGTCAACCACGGCCGAGTGCGACCAGAAGTACGGCGTGAAGAAGCAGACCGGCCCCTTGAAGGTCGCCGTATTCAGGAAGAGCGTCCAGCTGTTGTCACCGGTGGGGATGTCCAGGCCGGCGGTTGTCGCCTTGGGTGAAGTCAGCGGCAACGGCAAATAGCCGTACCCGAAAAGCTCGCCGCACGTGCCCTGCTTGAGGTTCAAGCCATCGATCGGGAAGAGCAGCCAGGGGCTCAGCTGTGCCACGCCGTAGAGGCCGCGCGGCTTGTCCCACGTGCCCGCGCCGTGCGCGGGGCCGTTGGCGATCTCCTTGAAATTCACCCCTACACCACCCATGATGAACTTCGGTGTTGTCGTCGGGAATCGCGTGTCACGCCACCAGCCGAGGCCACCCTCGATGTCGGAGTACAAGTCCGCGGGCGGCTTCCCCTCGTACTGCGCGTGCATCCACGTGCCGGCCAGTCCGGTCTGAAAGCGGCGCCCCGGGTGCTGCTGCAGCAGCGGCCAGGCGGCGGAGTAGAGCGAGAAGCCCGCGTTAAAGTGCTCGGGGACCTTTTCCACCGGGACCAGCAGATAGCCGGCCATCTCTCCTTTCTGAGCTTGAGTGGGTTGCGCGGCCGCGGGCGGTTCCGCCTTTGCTGGCGCATGCTTCTGGCCGTCGCCAAGCAGGCCGATCATCCCCTTGCCCAGCGCATCACCGACGAGGAAGTACGTCTCGGCGTTGCCGAACTCGTGGTGGCCGTGCCCGGGGTGCGGCGAGTCCTCCGGCTTGCGGACGAAGTCGCGGGTCGGAACGAATACGACGTTGCCAGCAAACTCCGGCAGGGCGGCGGCCGCGGCCTGCGCTTTGCGAAGCTGCTCCCACTCGCGCGGCGCATCGACCCACGGGCCGGTGAGCTCGCCGACGACCACGGGCAACGCCGGTGCCCTAAGGTCCTTGCGAACGTCCTTGATGAGGTTGACCAGGTTTGCCTCGTACTCCGGCACGGCGTGCTTGGGGTCGCAGCCGTCATTCCACCCCTGGTACCAGACGAGCCCGGCGAGTTCAATGCCGTCCGACTTGACCTCTGGAAAATCCTTCTTGATGTTCGCCAGCGCCGAGCGGACCTGCTCGATCATCAGCGTGTAATAGCGCCCGGTCTCGCCGCCCGATGACGGCGGGCGGAAGTCAACGTACAGGCTCTTGCCACCCCAGGCCGTCTTGATGAGCAGCACGGGGTTGTCGTACGCGTCGCCCACGACATGCCCGAACTGGAGTTCAGGCCCGAAGTGGTGCTGGCCGCCGTACCGGGTGAACCCGAACGTGAGAGGTCCCTTTCGCAGCGGCTTCCCCTCGGGCTGGTACGTCACCCACACGTCGTCTCGCACACGCCAGCCGCCCTGATCGTCTTTCAGGTGTTTGAAGAGGCCCTGCCTGGCCGGGTCGTTCATGAGCGACGCAAGCGTTCCCTTCGCGTCGTTGTAGTCCTTGCCCTGAAGATCGACAACGCCCTGCCCCTCCATGTTCGACTGACCGGCGAGGATGAAGACCTTGAGCGGCGTTGGCTGCGGCTCGCTCGCCGGCGGCGGCGCTGCTGGCAGCGGCGCCCCACCCACGCTCCACGCGGCCGCTCTGTTCACGCACGAGGCCAGAAGGAGGAGCGACACCCAGAGACCATTACCTTGTCGCATGTGAAATCTCCTTTGTCTGCGCTGAGCGCCCCTGCCGATAACGTCTGCACCACCAGGTCGTTGAGCGTGCATAGTACAGAATAACGGCGCCGGTAGACGTTTGTGCATCCTCCGACGCATTGCGGCGGGGTATTCTGCAGCGCGGGCGGAAACTCCCTTGCCGGATTGAGAACACCGTGGCACATTCTCTGTAGCGTTTGGGCCCTTTGGGGCAGATCGCGAGCAAGAGGGGCCTCGGTTCACCGGAATGAACTCACCTTTGGCATCACATCGAACCTTCACGGGATCGGATTCTCGCTCGCCATCGAGGGCGGGTGCAGCGCTGCGCGTGCACGGAACTACGACCGCATGGTCACACCCCGGGACATCACGGTTGCACCGGCGCCGGCCGGCGGCTGGATGGTGATCGCCAAAGTGTGGCTCGCCAACGAGACGCCCGCGGCTCTTGAAATGGGGTGCGTGCTGACGCTGTCGCTCAACGGCGACACGCTCACAAGCCACGCGCAGGCGGTCACGGTGACCGGCAGTGTTGCAGGTCGGACTTCCCGCGCATCTTCGTGCGTGACCGATGTCGCATGCGCCGCGTACAGGCCGTCAATTATCGTGCCGGGGACTTGCTACTGCTGCAACCACTCGATCTCGGTGGAGTTTGCCGTGCCGTCGCTCGCACCGGGCGATGTGCTGGCGGCGTACGCGGTGCCGTTGCCGGGCTCAGCAGAAGAAATCGCCACGGGTAATGATGGAGCCGTCTCGGTTGTTCCCGTCCCGGGCGGGCACAACCGCGCCGTGCACCCAGGCGATATTCACTACAGCGCACCGCGAGCGGCGCCCACGCGCCGGCGGGCGAGGTTGTCCTTCGCACGGGGCTCGACGGCACCAGCCGGGATCTGCCGTACGAGATCGGCGTGCTCGTCAACGGCGTCCCGTGGCTTGGTGGTGGCGGCGGCGGCACGGGCACAATGCGCCTCATCTCGATCAGCGCCGTCCAGATGATTGGGACCACCCCGCCGCAGTTCCTCTGCGAGGAGGCCTTCCCATGCTGCTCGTACAGCGTCACCGGCGGCACCGGCCAGCCGACGGGCAAAATCTGTATCCCACCCGCTGGCAGCGGGCCCAGCGGCAATCCGAGGTGCGTGCGCCACGATGCATGCAACGCGGCACGGATCGTCCCCGTGGGCTCGGAGGCAGATCGAGGTGCCGCAGCTGCGCCCCACCGACACGATCACCGTCGTCGTCAACGCCCACCCTATTGGGCTGCCGGAGTCTGACACGTCGGGCGGCGCGGCCGCCGCGCGGGTGTCCGACGCTGCGCTGTGCAGAGCGGTCTTTGCCGATGTTGACCGCCAGCGTGGCGAGCCCGGGGGTGACGGCCTCTACGACAACAAACGACTTCAACGTGTTCATCGATCTGTTCTTCTCTCCGTGCCCATGAGCGTTGAACGCAGGTCAATCCCCCGAGGGGGCCGTTCCGTGGATCGCTGCGCCGGCCAGACGAGCAACGCGGTACAGCTCCTCAACAAGCTCACTGAGGTAGTACCGCCCCCGTTGCTTCGCGAACCCGTACCACGGGTTCATCAGGACCGAACGGAGGAGGAAGACGCCGTCCGGAGAGGCGACATACTCACCGCGGCTGACGCCGAGCTTGTCGAGGAAGTCCCCAACAGTGGAGAG
>JAUXUZ010000227.1 GCA_030680655.1 Phycisphaerales bacterium | reverse complement strand
GGGGAGGGGGGGGGAGCCGTTCTTTGCATGCTGCCGCGAGCGAGTGCCCGGTGCCGATGCCGGCGCTAGTGGAAGTTTCGCGCGCTGACCTCCAGGCCGTTGAGCCTCCCGTCCAGGCGCTGGATCTTTTCGGCCACCACGTGCACGACGATCCCCTGGCGCTGCACGCGCCCCTGCACCGCGACAAAGCCCGCCCGCGCGTGGTGGCGGTAGGTGTGGTAGATGCGGCTCCAGATCACGATGTTGGCTACGCCGGTCTCATCCTCGATCGTCATGAACGTGACATCCTTGGCCGTGCCGGGGCGCTGGCGCACCAGCACGATGCCGGCGATGCGCACGCGCTCGCCCGCGGGCGTCTTGTGCGGGTCGAGCAGGTCGGCGCAGCGGCGGATGAGCGGGCGCTGGGCGTCGAGCGACGGGCGTGCGAACGAGACGGGGTGGGCCTTGAGCGACAGGCTTGTGGCCTCGTAGTCGAGACGCACGTGCCGGCTTGGCTCGAGCGTCGGCAGCGGCGCGGGCTCAGGGGGGGCTTCTTCGATCTGCTCAAAGAGGGGGAGACGCTCGTCACGGAGTGAACGGGTCTGCCAGAGGGCCTCCTGACGGGTGAGGCCGCCCTGGCCCATCGAGCCGAAGGCGTCGGCCGCGGCGAGGCGGCGCAGGGCGCGTGCGGAGGCGCCGCTGGCACGCCAGAGCGACTCGACGCTGGTGAAGAGCCCGTGCGAAGCGACAGCGCCGACGATCAGTTCGGCGTCGCGCTCGCCGAGCCCCTTGACCATGCGCATGCCCAGGCGGAGGCCACCGCCACTCCCGCCGCGCTCACGCTCGATCGTGCAGTCCCAGCGGCTGTGATGGATGTCGATGGGCCAGACGGCGACGCCGTGCTCGCGGGCATCGCGCACCAGTTGGGCCGGCGCGTAGAAGCCCATCGGCTGGCTGTTGAGCAGGGCGGCGGTGAACTGCGCGGGCCAGTGCTTCTTGAGCCAGCAGGAGACATACACCAGCAGCGCGAAGCTGGCGGCGTGGCTCTCGGGGAAGCCGTACTCGCTGAACCCCTTGATCTGCTCGAAGCAACGCTCCGCAAACTCAGGCTTGATGCCGCGCTGCACCATGCCGTCGATGAGCTTGCGCCCGAAGCGGTAGATGAGGTCACCCTTGCGTTTCCACGCGGCCATGGCGCGGCGGAGCTGGTCGGCCTCGCCGGCGGTGAAGCCGGCGGCGTTGACGGCCA
>JAUXUZ010000216.1 GCA_030680655.1 Phycisphaerales bacterium | reverse complement strand
GCATATGATGCCTCCTGTTGGAACACCGTCTGTCCCATTGGGGAGCGAGCCGTGCGCGTGCGAAATGACACAATTCCGAAAATAATTTTTTGCCCCCGATCCGTTCCGAACCCCTTCCCCATTTTCCGAAGTATCCGGACGCCCGTTCTCGAGCAATTCTGATGTCGCTTCCGCTCCGCGCCAACCGTGATGTTCCCACCCAGCCCCGGAGCGTCCGGGAGTTGCTGGCGGCGATGGGCGCGGGGGAGCGCGAGGCGGCGGCCGAGTTCGTGCAGCGCTACGGCCCTCAGATCCGCCGGCGGGTGCGCGGCAAACTGCGAACGTCGATGCGCCGGCTCTTTGACTCGCAGGACATCCTCTCAACTTTGAGCCGCCGGCTAGACAGCTACGTGCACCGCGGCTTGTTCGAGCCACGGAGCGAGGAAGAGCTCTGGGGCCTGGTCTTCATGATCGCCGAACACTCGGTGGTCGAGAAGGCACGGATCTGGCAGGCGCTCTCGGAGAAGGAGGGCGAGCAGAGCGGCCTGGCGGGTGAGGCCGCGGGCAGGTTCGATCGGGCCGCGCGCGGCACGGGCGTTGTGCTCGCCGAGGAGGACGAGTTTGAGGGGTTGCTCGAGAGTGTTCCGCATGAACTCGACCGTCAGATCGCTCGGCTGTGGGCGATGAACCTCTCGAGCGAAGCGATCGCGACGGAGCTCGGGCTTACGGTTGACGTTGTCCGCACGAGGTGGCGGCGCACGCGCGACCAGCTTCGCTTTCACTTTGCGCAGGAGCCGATGTGACGCCCGTCAAGCCGTTCAACCCGCCCCGAGCAGACGCCATCGACGACGATCTCCTGGCCGACGCGATCGAGGCCGACGGCCGCGAACTGATCGAGCGCGGTGTGCCGGTACAGCTGGACCGCTACCTCAAAGCGGTCCCTGATCTTGAGCGTCGCGAGGTCCCTCTCGACGCGGCGCTCGACATCGCGCTGCGGTCTGCCGCGCTGGCGCGGGGTGCGACGAGGCCCGAGGCGGTTGATGGCGACCTGGTGGCCTCCGCCTACCCGCGCTTGCGTGGCACGATCCAAGATGCGCTGAGTCTCGACGCGGGGCTGCTGACGACCAGGCAGGTGAGAACGCCCGAGCGCATGGGCCCGCTCGCAGGGTTGCCCAGGAACTTCGGGCCGCGGCTGGCCGATGGGCGCGAGCGGTACACGCTCAACCGCTTGATCGGCGTTGGCACGAGCGGCACGGTGTACGCGGCGATCGACCGTCACCTCTCAGAGCCGGACCGGCCCGCAGAGGTGGCGATCAAGGTGCTCGCGGCGCGGCGCACCAACCGATGGCTGGCCCGCCGCCTGACAGAAGAGGCGACCAAAGCGAGACGGGTCGACCATCCCTCGGTGGTCCGCGTGCTTGACCGCGGCGGTGAGGAGACCGACACGCCGTTTATCGTCTACGAACTGGTCAAGGGGGGTGACCTGCAGTCGTGGTTCGAGGCGCACAGGAAGCGGGTGCCGGTTCGAAAAGCCGTCGCGATCGTCGCACAGATTGCCCGCGGTGTTCAGGCCGCTCACGCGGCCGGCCTGGTGCACTCTGACTTGAAGCCCGCCAACGTGCTGCTCGATGAGCGCGGCGAGGCGAAAGTGGCGGACTTTGGGATTGCCGCACGCCTCCACCGATCGTTGATGGAAGAGGCGGAGGCCGCCTCCGCCGACCAGACCGTGGGCCCGGTCGGCAACATGGCGTTCATCTCACCCGAGCAGTTCCGGGCCGAGCCCGGCTGCTTCTCGGCACCCGCCGATGTCTACGCGCTGGGTGGGATTCTCTACTACCTGCTCACGGGCGGCTTCCCAAACGGCGACTCTCCCGCCGACGTGGCCCGCAGCCACGGAGACGCGCTCAAGAGCGCCACGCTCCGTCCGGCCTCGCCGCGCGAGGCGAGGCGAGATGTTGACGGTTCGCTCGATCAGGTGTGCGTGCGTGCCTTGGCGCGATCGCCCGAACTGCGGCACCCCTCAGCCTCCGCGCTCGCTGACGACCTCGAAGCCTGGCTCGATCATCGGCCGATCGCCTGGCAGAGGCCTTCGCCGTCGCGCGTCGTCGTCCTGTGGATCAGGCGGCGGCCGACGGTCGCCGCCCTTTGCGGTCTCGCGGCCATGTTGTGCATCGCCGGTGTGGTGTCCACCGTCTACTACGTTCGGGTGATCAGCGACAAGAACGAGAAGCTGTTGAATCAGAACGTGGCGATGAAAGAAGCGCTGGAGATCCTGGACGAGGCGGAGCGGACACTCGGGCCAAACGCTCCCGGCGTGACAGACCCGCGTGCCAAAGGGACGATGGACATCCTGCAGAGGGCCGTGCCCGTGATCAACAGGGCAGTCGAGGCCACGTCCCACGCGACATCTCCTCGCCCGCCCGAGGAGCCTCCGGGCGGTCCGCCACCGAAGAACCCCTAAGCTCTCCCCGATGCCGTCCACGCCCAAGGGCACTCTGCCCGCAATGACGCGCTCGGGGAAGGTCTACCGCCGGTTCCGGCGGACAGTGCGGGCGTGCGCTCTCGTTCTGATCGGGCTCGTGCTGCTGGCGGTGGTCCTGACGCAGGGTCCGGTTCCGAAGTGGCTGGTGGCACGCTCGGTCCGCAAGGCGTCGGGAGCTGTCTTTGACGCGTCCTGGGTTTCGCTCAGGCTGGACGGGCGCTTCATCGCAAGCGACGCGACGCTTACCGCGCCGGAATCGACCGGCCTTGTCGGCGAGCCAGCGCGGGTCGCCCAGGCCAAACGCATCGAGGTCGAGCTCGACTGGTCAGCGTGGGCGGCGGGGGTGGTCGTTCCGACCTCTGTGACCGTCGTCAGCCCCGTCGTGCGGGTGTCGCTCGACCGATCGACCAAGCAGCTCAACCTCGCGAGCCTCACCGCCGCGGACGCGAAGGCATCGGCGATCGCCCGCGTTCCCCGAATCGACGTGGTGGACGGTTTGATCATCGTGGGCGAGCAAGGACCGAGCGCAGAAACGCCACCCCGCCCGGCCTTTGAGGAGCTTGTCCGGTTCGAGAGCAACGGCTGGATCAGCCCGGTCTATGGCACCAAGCGCTACCTGATCAGGTTCCACGCGCAGAACCCAGACGATGCGCTGATGGACTTTGACGCGACGGGCGAGGTTGACCTCGCGACAGCGCAGGGTGACATCCGCGCGTCGTCGGTCGATCTTTCGCGCTGGACGCCGCAGCGGGTCCCCTCCACGTTCAGGGCGCTGTGGGAGAAACTGCGCCTGCGCGGGCGCATCGCCGGGGCGACGCTGCGGTACACGCCGCAGTCGGGCATCGACACCACGCTGCGCCTCGACGACGTTTCGCTCAACGCGCCGATCGCCTCCGGCCGCGCCGACATCACCGGCTCGCGCAACCCGCGGATGGAGGGTGTGACGGGGACGCTCCGCGTCGTCTCCACCGGCCCGGGCGCGGGGCTGCACGCGGACCTGCGCGGGCTGTTCGAGGACCTCCCCGCACGCGTCCGCTTTGACTCGCGGGCCCTGACCCTCGACGCGGCCTACTCGGCCGTCGTGCTCGCCGAACGCTTCGAGCTCGAGAAGGACCCGCGGATCCTCTGGTTCACCCCGGAGGTCGTCCAACGAAACTTCGAGAAGTTCAGCGGCCCGACGGCCGTGATCGACGCCCGCATCGAGATTACGCGCAGGCCGCCCGAATCGCCGGGCGTGCCGGGCGAGACCTCCATCGCCGGGACGCTGATCTTCGAGAACGGCTCCGCGGCGTTCGACAAGTTCCCCTACCCGATCGTCGGGCTTTCGGGCACCGTGAGGTTCGACGACGACAAGGTGCAGATCGTCGGCATCCAGGGGCGTGGCCCGACGGGCGCCCGTCTCTTCGCCGAGGGAACGATCGACCCCCCGACCGCTGACTCGCGCTACGACATCCGCGTCACCGCCACCGACCTGCCCGTCGACGACGTGCTGCGGAGTGCCCTGCTGGCCAGCAAGGGCGCGGCAATCGTCGACGCGGTCTTCAGCGAGAAACGCCTGGCCGAACTGGTCGCAAAGGGGCTCATCGCGCCGGACGGTCCGCCCGGACGCGAGCCCGCCCCGAACCGCCAGGACGGTCCGCCGCGGTTCAGCCTCTTCTCGGGGACGGTCGATTCCATCCAGGTTCACGTGACCAGCGGCTTCGGCAAGGAGCAGCCCGTCCACCAGGATGTCGCCGTCCGCTTCCGCGAAGTGCACGCCCTGCCCGACGCCTTCCCCTACCCGCTCATCGGCAGGGATATCGCTGTTCGCATCGGCGACGACTTCGTGCTCGTCCGCGGTGAGGGGCTGACCGGTCTGCACGGGGGAAGTGCACAGATCGACGCACGGATCGACACCGTCGCATCCGGCGACGCCTGGGACTACCGCCCGACCGTTCATCTCAGGGCCGAGCACTTCCCGATCGAGCCGTTGTTGATCAACGCGCTGCCCGAGACGCTCGGTGCTGGGCAGGCCGCGCCGAACGCCCCATCCGCCAGCGAGGGGTTCTCGATCAAGCGGCTGCTCTCGCAGCTCAACCTCGCCGGCCCGGTCGAGGCCGAGATCACAGTCGTTCCGGGGGCCACCGCGGGCGAAGCGCCACGTACCAACGCCGCGATCGTCTTTGAGGGCGTCCATGCGCACCCCGCGCACGAAGCCGGCACCGCCAGCGCGATCGAGATGAGCAACCTCATCGGCGCCATCCGCGTCTCGCCGCGGGGGCTGTTCATCGACTCGCTCGAGGGGCGTCTTGCGCCAACGGCCCGCCCATCGGATCGGTTCGGCCCACCCCTCGCCGCCCGCTTCCGCATCGACGGCGATTGGTACTTCGATGAGACCGCGGCAACCGGCCCTGCCCCTGCGTCGCGGCTTGGCATCAACGTGAGAGACCTCGACGTCGCGCTCACCGTTGAGGACCTCCTTCGGCCGATCGTTCCCGGCACGGCCGAGACGGTCGCGCGCTTCCGCGAGCAGCGTCTTCCATCGGGCCGCGCCGACCTGCAATTCCGCGTCGAGCGCACCGAGGGTGCCGCGCCGCTGACAACCGTCGATGCGCAGATCACCAGCGCGCTCAACCTCCAGGTAAACCTGACGGGTGAGCGGATCGAGATCCTCCAGGAGTCGGGGACGCTGGGCGTGCACATCGCCGTGCCCAGCGCGGGCGAGGCTGCGCCGCCGGTGCGGATCATCCTGGCAGAACTGGCGGGGCTCGTCCGTCTTGACGGGCAGGACATCGGGCACATCACCGCCAGCGGTGTGGTTGCGCCCCCCGCCGAGGCCGCCGCCGGCGAGCCGGCGACGCCTCTGCTCGTCTTTGAGCCGGTCGACATCACCCTGCGGGGCCTGCAGCTTGAGAGCCCCGTTGCACGCCAGCTGGCGGGGCGCTTCGGCGGTGACGCGATCGCCGGGCAGATCGAGTCGCTCAAGCCCGAGGGCATCCTCGACGGTGAGTTGAGGCTCGCGCTGCCGCCCGGTGTCACCGACCCGTCCGCGTGGACGTCGTGGCTGGCGCTGCGCCCGCGCTGGCTGGCGATCACGATGAGCGACGCGGACGCGCCCCAGCCGCAGCGCCTCGTGTTCCCGCTTGTCAGCGGTCAGGTCACCATCGAAGAAAGTGGGGGCGCCTTCGAGGAACTCACCGTCGTTGACGAGGGGTGGACCGCCCGGTTCAACGGGCTGTGGACCCGCGCGGCGGCAACGGGTGCCGACCCTGCGAAGTGGGGCATCGACGGCAGGCTCGCCTTCGAGTCAGATGGGACGCCCCCGACGCTGCTGGCGATGCTGCCGCCATCGATCGCCAGCGCGCTCGCCGATGCCAACATCCAGGTGTTCGACGGCATCGACGCGCCGGCCACCACCGTCCGGGTCTGGTCCGACGGGCCGGATACAGAGCCCGTCCGCTACCTGCTCGAGGGTGCCGCGGAGTTCGCCGGCCTCTTCGCCAACCCGGGCATCACCGTTGACGATGCCCGCGGCCGGCTCGCCTTCTGGTCAACGCGTGACTCGGCCGCGCCCGCCCGCACCGAGCTGACACTCTCCGATGCGGCGCTGCGGATCGCGGGGCTGCGGGTGACCGGCGCTGCGGGCAGCGTGCGGCTCAAGCACGCGGATGTTGATGAGGCAGGGGGGGGGGCGGCCGGCGGCAGCGTCCTTGATGTGCCGATGCTCACGGGCAACGCGTACGGCGGCCGCCTGCTGCTGCACGCCCACGCCGTCACGCTCCCGCTTGAAGAGGGCGCAGGTGACGGCGCGGTGGCGCAGGCCAGCTACGAAGCCTCGCTCGAACTGGCGGGGCTCCGCTTCGCCGACCTCCTCCGCGACCTGCAGCGGACCCGCCCGTCGCTGGAGGGCCCGCTCCCACCCAGCACGCTGGTGATCCGCGAGGACGACCTCCCCCCCGACGGCTCGCGCGGGCTGGTCGAGGCGCAGGTTGCACTCCGCGGCGTCACCGGCGACACCGCCTCGCGCCGCGGGCGTGGCGAGGTCCGCATCGCCGGCGGCAACGCGGTGCTCGATGTCCCCGGCCTCACCACCATCCTCTCGCTCGCGGCGCTGCAGCTTCCCGTGTCATCGTCGTTTGACTTCGCCCACGCCGATGTGCACATCGAGGGCGACACCCTCGTCTTCGACCGCACCGCCGTCCTCTCCGACTCGCTCGCCCTCCTCGGCGCTGGCACCATGCGCATCGACACTCGCGCCCTCGACCTGCGCATGGCTGCGCGCGGCCGGACGCGCATCCCGCTCCTGACCGACCTGCTCGACGCCTTCCGCGATGAGCTCTTCACCGCCCGCATCCGCGGCACGCCCGACGCCCCCGAGTTCACCCTCGAGAACTTCGCGGCGGTGCGGTCGGTCTTCGCGGGCGGCCGCAACCCCCTCGCTGAGGCGCTCCGCACAGACCTTGACCGCCTCGAACGCGACCGCCAGCGCACGCTGCGGATCGTCGATCCCCGGCTGAGCCTGGGGGGGGAGGGGGGCATACCGGCCGCCGAGCACGTCTCGCTCGTCCCGCTTGCCCCGACCGACCACGAAACAGTGCCGCTTCCGGCGGCACCCGGGACCCTCGGCGACCGCTAAACTCCCC
>JAUXUZ010000204.1 GCA_030680655.1 Phycisphaerales bacterium | reverse complement strand
CCTCATTGACAGTGAGGTGCGGCTGACGAAGAAAGGGGGTGCGTTGACGATCCCACCTTTGACTGCCGTGGAGCCAACGACTGCCGAGCCGCTCGCGAGCCCGTCGCCACAACCAGGCTCGTTCGTGCACGCACCGATGCTGAGGCTGTCGAAAACTGTTCGATTAAGCCGGTTGATCGCGGCAAGCGAAGCACCTCCGCCGACTGGACGGAACGCGTAGCAGACGATGTTCGAACCCGGAGGGCAGAGGCAGACCGCTCGCACGGCTGGGGAGAGACCCCGAGAATGCCTGGAATGACGCGGGGGCGGTTCGATACCCGCCCCGCTGTCGTCCGTATCCGATCGCTCCGCGACCTCTCCGGCAACAAGGCCCGGGTAGCACTCAAGCAGCGCGTGGAGCTCGGCGGCGTTGCGAATGTCCTCGCGGATGAGCATCCCGTGCCCGGTGTTGTCCAAAGGAATGAGCGTGTGGCTGAGCCAGACCGCTGCGGCGCTCGCACCCGGCTTGCTCCCTTCAAGCACGTACAGACCGATGGCCTCCGAACGCCGTTCCGTCTCGGGGTCGTCGGGCAAATCACCGAGGTAGGGAGCAATCTGACGCATGAGGGGTTTGACGAGGTTGCTGCGGAAGCAGATGGCACCGGCGGGGTAAGGGATGTAGCCGAGCTTGTGCGGGTCGATCGTCACAGAGTCGCAGCGATGGAGCTGCTCGAGAGCGGCGCACTCGCCGTTCTCTGGCAGCCGGATCGCGATGTCGGTGATGGCGCCGCCGACCTTGACAGTCGCGGTCGATGGGCCCAGCCCCGATCGCGTGGGGATCGTGACGGTGCGCAGGTAGCCGCCGTAGGCGCCGTCCGCGTGCAGCCAAAAGGACGATCGGCCCGTCTGCTCGCGATGCTCCCGGAGCGCGGCGATTGCGTCAACCGGATCGACCGACCCCTCCTCGGTAGAGCCGACGACTGCCACAACAGCCAGCACGTGCTCGCCCTGCCGCTCAACGTCGTCGATGACCCGCAGGAGTTCGTCGCAGCGCATCCGGAAGTGAGCGTCAACGGCGATCGATCGCAGCGCACACCGGCCCAAGCCGAGCAGGTCCAAGGCCTTCTCGAAGCAGTAGTGGTGCGACTCTGGGACCAGCACAACAGGGTCAGAGCCGAGCGTCGCGCACACAGCGCCAACGCCCCGTTCGCCAACATTGAAAGCAGATGCAGCGGCGGCCTCGTGCGCGAGGCGTGCGAGTCGGTCGCGCTCGGGGCTCACGCGGATCGCACGCCAGAGGGCGGCGTAAGACTCCATCGACACGCTGGGGGACTGGCCGACAAGGACCGCATGCGCAACACCGTGGCTCGCGCGATCAGCGTCAAGGCCCGCGGCCTGGCGGATCTCCCGGACAATCAACGGGAGGTACTTCACGCTCCGTGCGGCCCAGAGGGCTTCGAAGTTCGCCGTGGTGCCGCCCGAACACAGGTGGGCCCAGGCGTCGCCACCGTAGCCGATCATGTTCGCGAGGAGACGCCCCGCCTCCAGCTCGAGTTTGACGGTAACCGGCGCGACCTCGCTGGTCACATTGTTGGGGTTGTAGAGCATGGCCGCGAAGTAGCCGGCAACTCCCGGCAACGACTGCTCCGCGAGCATGTGGGCGGCGTAACGGGGGCTGTGAAACGGGACGTCGGCCTTGAGACGCGCAAGGAGCTCGAGGAGCCGGTCCTCGAATGCGTCCATAAACGGCTCGTTGCGCCTTCTGAGGGACGAGTCGACAACGACGCCATCCTCTGGGAAGTAGTTCCGCCGCCACGCCGCGTAGTCCTCTGCGATGCGGCCAAGCCAGCTGTGAAACCAAGGAGCGTTCTCCGCCTTTGGCCCGGCGAACCAGGCGCTCATCATTCCTAGATCTTCGCCCATCGAACAGACCTCCCGGTGCCTCAGTTGGAGGACGCACAAGAAAGCGCTTCGCGGGCGGGCTTGAGTACGCGCTCGCCCGTGACAGGCCGAAAGCGTGCCTGGAAGAAGCGGAGGTACCTGGGCTCGTGGGTGATCTCGAGACCAACTACGCGCTCGGGCTGGTTGAAGAGCTCGATGACAGATTCGGCGGTGACATCCATGTGCGCCTGCGTGTAAACACGGCGGGGGATGGTGAGGCGGACGAGCTCGAGCTTCGGGAAGATATTGGCGCGGGTGTCCGGATCGCGACCGGCCGACACAGCACCACGCTCCATCGACCGCACGCCCGACTCTACAAACAGTGCCGCGGCGAGAGCCTGAGCGGGGAACTGCTCGCGCGGGATGTGCGGGAGGAAACGGATCGCATCGATGAAGATGCCATGGCCGCCGACAGGAAGGATGATCGGCACGCCCGCATTCTCAAGGAGCGTGCCCAGGTACTCGACCTGTCCGACGCGTGCGCGGATGTGGTCGTATTGAACGGACTCGGCAATGCCGATCGCCATGGCCTCCATGTCCCGGCCCGCCAAACCGCCGTAAGTGTGAAGCCCCTCGAAGAGGACGACCATGTTGCGGGCCTCTTCGGCAAGGGCGTCGTCGTTGACGCAGAGGAAGCCGCCGATGTTCACGAGGCAGTCTTTCTTGGCCGAGTTCGTGCACCCGTCGGTGTAGGAGCAAATCTCACGCAGGATCTCCTCGATGCTCCTTGGTCCGTAACCCGGCTCGCGCGCCTTGATAAAGTACGCGTTCTCGACCGCTCGCGTGGCGTCGAGCATGACACTGATTCCGTGCTCCTTGCAGAGAGCGCTGACCGCGGCGATGTTGGCCATGCTGACTGGTTGTCCCCCCGCCATGTTCACGCAGCACTGGAGACAGACATATGGGATCCTGCCTGCCCCGTGGGTGTCGATGGCCGCCTGGAGTTTGCTAAGGTCGACGTTGCCCTTGAAGGGCTCCTTGCTGTTCACGTCGTGGGCGGCGTCGCCGATGATGTCCACAAAGCGGCCGCCCGCGAGTTCCTGGTGAGCACGCGTCGTCGTGAAGTACATGTTCCCGGGAACAACGTCGCCGGGCTTGATCAAGAGGCGGCTAAGGAGGTGCTCAGCACCGCGCCCCTGATGGGTTGGAATGAGGTGCTTGTATCCGTAGTAGCGGTGGACAGCGTCCTCAAGGTGGTAGTAGTTAGCGCTGCCGGCATAGGCCTCGTCGCCGAGCATCACCCCGGCCCACTGGCGGTCGCTCATAGCGGTCGTGCCCGAATCGGTGAGGAGGTCAATATAGACCTCGTCGCTGCGCAGGAGAAACGTGTTAAACCCCGCAGCGGACATCGCGGCGTCGCGTTCGTCAGGCGAGGTCATGCGGAGCGGCTCGATCATCTTGATCTTGTACGGTTCGGCCCACGATCTCTTGCTCACGGTGAGGCTCCATCTGCTGCGTGTCTTTCTGCCTGAGCAGCGTCGGCAACGTCACGGCTCGGCCTGCCCAAAGCCGGCCGAACCGCCAACAAGATGAATATTATATCTTCTTGTCGCCCATCGTCCACGAGGGCCGCCAGCAATCCAGCCGTGCCCGTGAACTCTGCGTTGCGGCAGGCTCAGTGCACCAACCGAAAAACTCCGGTCGTTGCCGCCACCCCTGGTGCTGGCCGTTCACCGCTTGCGCGCAATAAACTGCACTACCGAAGCCTCGCCAGTATGGAACCGGCCCTCGCGCACATCGCGCACGAGCTCCGCGTGGTGCTCAACCTCCAACCCAGTTCCCTCAATCTCCAGCAGAAGTGTCTCCAGTGAAGCGAGCATCGACGCGTCCTTCGGGCCGCCGGTGGAACGCTCGAGTTGATCGGGCCCGTAAGCCTCAAGGATGAACACACCCCCCGTCCTCAGCCAGGTGCCCACCCGCCGATGCACGTGCGCACGCAGACCCGGCGGCAAGTGAACGAAGATGGAAGTGACGACATCCAGCGACGAAGGCGCAGCGTCGAAGTCGAGCAGGTCCGCAGCCTGCGTGCGCAGGCGGAGGCCGCGCGCTGTGGCGAGCCGCTGAGCCTTCTGCATCCCAGCCGCGCTCTGGTCAACGGCCAGCACATCCAGCTCACGCGGCGGAGACGCGAGGAAGAGGGCGTTGCGTCCTTCGCCCGCGCCGATGTCCAGCGCGCTCCCCTTGAGCGGGAGCCGGTCCGCCATCGCCGCGAGAAACTCGTTGGGAGCCTCGCCATAGGCAAGGTCCGCTCCACCGTACCGCTCATCCCAGAACGTGCTGGACATGTGCCGACAGTAGCGTGCAAACCGCACGCTCAGAGAGCAAGCAATACCCCGCGTTCAGCCGGCAAGTACAACGGACCCGGCCCTCCGCGAGCGGCGGCACCCAAACCCAAGCGCACCCATGCCAAGCAGCACGCCCGCGCCCGGCGCGGGGACCGCACGGATGTATGAGAAGCCACCGACTCCACCGACACCCCAGGCGGTGAAGCGGATGTCGAGGTAGATGTCATCGTCGATCAGGTGGACGACCATGCTGCGCCCTACCAGCGAAGGCGGCGAGCCGTTGGCCGCGAGCGCCCACGAGCGGTACGTGAGCGTGCTGTAATTGGCGGTGGTGCCGAAGGCCCATTCGGTCCCCATCGGGCTGGGGCCGCTGCGGCGGGCGCCCTGATAGAACGCCTCCTGCGCGATGTTGTAGATCCCCTGGATGTTCGCTCGCGTGAGCCAGACGTTGTCGGTGATCCGGTCCTGATTCGCCGGAAGGGTCGGGTCCGATCCCGCGGCGGTGACAAACGGGTATGTAAGCCCGGACCAGAGGTTGCTCGCCGGGGCGGTACCGACAAAGCACGCCGCCACCACAGCGGCAGCGACCGATTGAAGCAGAGATCTGATAGCACGGTGATGCATGGCTGAGACCCTCGCGGTGGCGATTCGGCCGCATTGAGCGACCGACCCTCTCCCTTCCGGCCAGGCCTGATCCGGCCCTCTCTCGCCACCATCAAGGCATGCTCGACCTGTTCAACATACCGCGCAGAGCCCGCCGCGGCAACTGCTGCAGCCCGAAAAGAGGCGATTGACCGATAAGTGGACACCTGTTTCCGGCCAGTGGACGCAGCCTGCAGACCGTCCAGCCGGCTCCGCTCCACCACCGATCGGCAGGCACCTGGCCAAAATCTGGTATGCTGGTGGCTCGCCATCCGCCGGACGCACAATAACCGGCACACACGTCCGCACCCCCCACGCCTGGAGGCCGCCAATGATCATTGCTGCAACGCTCGTTCTCACCGCCGGACTCACCGCAACGCTCAGCTCGGCACCGGATGAGACGATCCGCCTCACACCCGTCGCCAAAGGTGCATCCGCCAAGCTCGGCGGGTACACACCGCAGAAGACGACGTTCACCGGCGAGAAGCCCGGCGGAGTCACCAAAGTCCCCGAGGGGCTCACCGCACCGGCGTACGGCACGATCAACATAGGGGAAGGGGGCGTGCACTTTGTGATCGACGAGCCCGACGGCAAGCCGGCCACGCTCTCCATCGATGCCAACCGCAACGGTGATCTGACCGACGACGCGCCCGTTGAGTGGAAAGGGCGCATCACCAAGGGCAAGGACGGCAAGCCGGACACCACCATGTACAACGGCTCGGCCGTCATCGACATCGGCGAGAAGGACAAGCCCTTCATGGCGAGCATCTCGATGTACCGCTTCGACCGCAACGACCCGTCGCGGGCCGCGCTCAAGTCAACGCTGCTGTACTACAACGACTACGCCTACCAGGGCGAGGTCAACCTCGGCGGCACCGGGTACAAGGTCATGCTCAACGACGCGATGGCCAAGGGTGACTTCCGCGGAGCGCCGCTGGCGGCCGGTGCGCCCGAGAGTGCGAGCTCGGGCGTGAGCCTGCTGATCGACGTCAACGGCAACGGCAAGTTCGACTCGCGCGGCGAGCGGTTCGACATCGCCAGGCCGTTCAACATCGGCGGCACAACCTACGAGGTCAGCGGCATGGCCCGCGACGGCAGCGCGTTCAAGATCGTCAAGAGCAGCCAGACCGTCGCCGAGATCGCCCCACCGCCGGATCACGGCGTGGGCAAGCAGATCACGGCGTTCGAGGCCACCGACACCGCGGGCAAGACCGTTAAGTTCCCCGGTGATTACACGGGCAAGATCGTGCTGATCGACTTCTGGGCGACCTGGTGCGGGCCGTGCATGAAGGAGATGCCAAGCGTCGTCAAGGCCTACCAGAACCACCATGCCAAGGGGTTCGAGATCCTCGGTATCTCGCTCGACAGCGACAAGTCCATCACCAAGATGCCCGAGGTAATGGAGAAGTCGGGCATGACGTGGCGCCAGATCGCCGACGGCAAGTACTGGAAAGCCGAGATCGCCCAGAAGTACGGGGTCAACAGCATCCCCGCCACGCTCCTGGTTGACGGCACCACGGGCAAGATCCTCGGCGCCAACCTGCGCGGCGAAGCGCTCGACAAGGCGATTGAGAAGGCGCTCGACCGCAGCAACTAAGCCCCCCGACACCCAACAGGCCCAGACAGCGTGCTCAGCTTGCGGCTATTCGGCGGACGCCGAGTGCGGCTCTGCAATTCGACTTGGTTCGGCAGGTGCCGCCCGGTTTAGCAAAAGTGAACCGTTCGCGCCGTCACGGGTGTCGTGCGAGATATCCCTGTCCGGGTTCAGTGACTCGGCGACGCGAACAGTGGAATCACGCATGAGCGCAGCGAGCCAGATGACCAGCACCACAACGGCCATGGGCACGAGCCAGCACAGTACCAGTGCTACGCGGTCGCCTGTTTCACTCCGCACCGCTACAGCTTCACTCTGCCGGGCCGCGCAGGCATCGCACCAGCGAACGCCGTGATCTCCGGCATCACCAAAAGCTCCGTCCACAGCGTTCGCACGTTGCCACAAGAATGCCCCTGCGCGAAAAAGGCGTGGAGTTCCAGAGCTCGCGCCAAAACACGGATGAATGTGAAGTTGACCCGAGGTAAACCCGTTCACGATGAAGCCGGGTGAAAACGCCAGGCGCTTAGCCGCAGACACACCCTGCCGCTCCTTCACCGCCGCATCGAGCTCAAAATTGAAGCAAATTTCCTCTCCCGCGATTGGGCAGGGTCCAGATCATCTGGATTCCCAAATTGGGTAAATGGGCAATCCCGCGAGCCGCCCGCGCAGAAATTACGAGCGCGCCGCCGAAATCACCCTTGACAGACACGCCAACGTGTGCATATTGAAATCGCTTACGGATGCGAAAACGACACGGGTAGACATGGGAGTGTCAGGCCCCGGGTCGGAGAGTCTCTCATCGCATCCGTGGGCCTATGGGAGGTTTGTCATGCGATCGATCGTTATCACATTGGCTCTGGCCGCTATGGCCGGAACGGCGTCCGCACAGTTGGCTGGCGTAAACGGCCTGCACATCGTCTACGGGAACGGCTTCAACGGCTTCCCCGCGACGAGAATCTGGAACAACGACGGCCTCGTCGGCGCTCGTATGCAGGAGACGATCGCTAACGACGCGCCGGGCGGGGGCGACTTCGCCAACCGTTCGTTCGCGTTCCTGTCAACCGATGGCGGTGCGACCGACTACGCCTACGACGGCGTCTCGTCGTTCAGCATTACCTATCGCCACCGCATGGCCCACAGCACGGACCCCGTGCTCCCCAACGGTTCGAACAGCACCGAGGGTGGCCTCTGGTTCCTGCAGGGCGGCGCCACGAACCCGTACGATGATGGCGGCATCTTCACCACCTCGGGCGGCACGGCGTTCGTCGGCGGCATGGGCGCAGGCTTCAGCCTGCTTGCTGAGGGCAACGGCAGCAACGCCAGCTTTCCCGCGCTGACGATGAACGGCTGGTACACCGTCCGCTTTGACTACTTCGCCCCCGGCGCGCTCGGCGCTGGCTCACTGGCCAGCTACCAGGCGTCGATCCTCGACGAGTCCAGCGGCAACTACCGCATCAGCAACCTGACGTCTTGGGATCAGGGTTCGGCCTGGCCCAACGGCCTGCAGGCCGGCACCGCCATCGGTTTCCGCTTCCAGAACGTCCCCGTTCTTGGCGTCGGCAACTACTTTGACGGCGAGTACGCCAACATCACCATCGGCTCGGTCGTCCCGACGCCCGCTTCGATGGGCCTTCTCGCGCTGAGTGGCCTCACCGCCCTCCGCCGCCGCCGCTGAATCGCAGCACCGGCACCGATCCAAGGGGATCGGTGAGCAATCGTTTTCTTCAGGCGGCCCAGGCCAACAGCCTGGGCCGCTTGCTTTCGGCACTGTTCAATCCGCCTGGCAAGCGACCGCTTTGCGATGCCCGCTCAGTTTCTCGTTTGATGCGGTGGATGGCCAGTGGACAACTTGTCAGTTGTTCGCCCCGCTTGGAGGAGGAGACTTCCTGGGGACCGGGTTTGACAATCGGTGCTTCGTCGTGCATAATGGAAACGCTTACATGCCTCGGACTTGGGAGTACGCGGCCGAAGCGGACCGCGTAGCGCGTGCATCGAGCTGGTCGCCGGGTGATCTGCCTGGCATCAAAGCGAATTGGGGGGTGGGCATGCCAAAGGTGCAGTCAGTGCCTGCGGCGCTGGGAAGGTAAAGCGTCATGCTCGGAAACAAGTACGGCGAGTTCATCTCGACTGGCATCGCGGGCGAAACGGGTGGTCGTCCGGCGGGCGCCTTCACCATCCGCGACCACAAGACGCCTATGCCCTGGTGCAACGTCATCAGCAACGGGCGCTTCGGCACGGTGATCAGCCAGAACGGCGGCGGGTTCTCGTGGTTCGACGACGCCCAGCACTGCGTGCTGACGCGATGGGAGATGGACCTCGCCCGCGACACGCACGGCAAGTTCATCTACATCGCCGATCTTGACAGCGGGCAGGTCTGGTCGGCGACGCCGGCCCCCACCTGGCACGAGCAGGAGGGCTACTCGTGCACGCACGAGCTCGGCGCAACGACTTTCAAGACGTCGGCCAACGGCGTTGAAGTCGAGTGGACATTGACCGTCGCCCCCGACGACGCCGCCGAGGTCTGGCTGGTGAAGCTCTCCAACGCCAGCGGCAGGCCGCGCCGCCTGAGGGTCGCCTCATGGTTCGAGTGGTGCTGCGGCGTTGCGCCCGATACCAAGCGCGAGTTCCACCGGCTCTTTTTCACCACCTGGCACGACGCCAAGCGTCGGGCCGTGCTGGCGACGAAGAACATGTGGGACATCCCACCCAAGAGCGAGAAGCAGCACTGGAACCAGCCCTGGCCGTACGTCGCCGGGTTCGCGGTCGGCGGGGTGAAGTTCGACAAGGACCTGGTGCTGGCCGACAAGCGTGCGTTCCTGGGTCGCTACGGCCAGGTCTTCAAGCCCGCGGCGATGACCGGCGCGATCCCCACGGACGGCAAGTTTGGCCGCTTCGGTGACGCTGCCTGCGCTCTCGGCGGCGATCTCACACTGGCCCCCGGGCAGACCACCTCGATGCACTTTGTGCTGGCGATCGGCAGCGACGAGCAGGCCTGCTGCGCAACGCTTGACAAGTTCGCATCACCGGCTGCGGCTGCCGGGGCGCTCGAAGGCGCCCTCGGCAAGTGGGACGAGTTGCTCGCTCCGGCGCGCGTCGAGACCGAGCGGCCCGACTTTGACGCGATGGTGGGCACGTGGTTGCCCTACCAGGCGATTGCCGGCCGCTTGTGGGGGCGCACGGGGTACTACCAGCAGTCGGGAGCCTTCGGCTTCCGCGACCAATTGCAGGACACGCACGTGTGGCTGGCGCTCGCTCCGCGCAAGTGCCTTGACCATATTCACCTCGCCGCGACCCGCCAGTTCACCGACGGCAGCGTGAACCACTGGTGGCACGCGCTGGCGGACTTTGGCAACCACACCGCCTGCAGCGACGACTACCTCTGGCTGCCGATGCTGGTTGCTTCGTACATCAAAGAGACCGGCGACTACGGCGTCCTGCGCGATCGCATGATCGGTTTCCGCGACGACCCGAAGTTGAAGACCGATCTTCTGGACCACTGCATGCGGTCGTTCGGGCGGGCGTTCAAGCGGACCAGCCCGCGCGGCATCCCGCTCATCGGCTCGTGCGACTGGAACGACGGTCTGAGCGCGATGGGCGTGGGTGAGAAGGGCGAGAGCGTCTGGCTGGGGTGGTTCCTGGCCTACCTGCTGCGCGACTGGGCGACGATTCTGGACCACAGCGGACAGACGAGCGAGGCGAGCGACTTCAACGCACGACGGAACGGGTACCTCAAGGCGATCAACGATCACGCATGGGATGACGCGGGGGGGTGGTACCGATACGGCACCAAGGACAACGGCGACTGGGTCGGCGCATCGAGCAGCGCCGAGGGCAAGATCCACCTCAACGCCCAGACATGGGCCATCATGTGCGACGGCGCGCCCGACGACCGGGCCGAGGCCGCGTGGGCGAGTGTGCGCGAGAAGCTGCTGAGTGACTACGGCCCGCTGCTGCTGGCACCCGCGTACACCGTGCCCGATGCCAGCATCGGCTACGTCACCAGGTACGCGCCCGGGGCGCGCGAGAACGGCGGCGTCTACATGCACGCGGCCACATGGGCGCTGCTGACGGCCTGCAAGCTCAAGGACGCCGCGAGCGTCGAGAAGATCTGGGGTTCGATCAGCCCCCCTTCGCGCTGCGAAGGGGAGAGCAACCCCGAGAAGTACTGGGCCGAGCCTTACGTTCTGCCGGGCAACGTTGACGGGCCGCTGAGTGAGATGCCCGGCCGGGCCGGCTGGACGTGGTACTCAGGATCCGCGTCTTGGCTGCACAAGGTTGCGCTCGAGTGGATGGTCGGGCTGCGACCAACGCTCGAGGGGCTCGTGGTCGATCCTTGCCCTGCGAAGAGCATGGGCAAGGTCGATGTCACGCGCACGTACCGCGGGCGTCCGATCCGTGTGCGGTTTGACGCGGCGGACTTCTCACCCGGCGCAAAGTGCACCGTCACGATGAACGGCCGGGAAGTCCCTTCGGGGATCGTCACGGCCGAGATGCTGGCTCAGGTCGGCGGAGCAAACGCGGAGAATGTGGAACTGGAGTGCCGGTGGGGCACGAACGGACAGAAGGGGGCGGAGAAGAGCGCGCAGTCGGCAAGCGTCAGCGGCCGGGCGCGGCGGCGGTGATTCGCGGATTCATGGTGGTGGACACCAGGAGCAGGCACATGGGCATCGCATCCGTATCGTCGAAATCACAGCGGACACCGGAGCGGCACGGCTTCACCCTGATCGAGCTGCTGGTCGTCATCGCCATCATCGCCCTCCTGGTGAGCATCCTGCTGCCCGCACTGACAAGCGCCCGCAGGTCTGCGTGGACGGTCGTCTGCGCCAGCAACATGAAGCAGATGGGCTACGGCGTCACCATGTACGGCAACGACATGAAGGACCCGAAGTTCATCGATGTGCTGTTCCGGCCCAGCCCGGCTGCGCCGCTCATCTCGGACATGACGCGCGTGCCGCTGATCCTCGAGGAGTACCTCGGTGGGCGCCGCGTCTGGGACGCCACCGACTACACCGGGAACACGCCCCCTCAGGACAGGCGCAGGGTCGATCCTTCAATCCAGAAGTTCTTTGAGTGCCCGACCGCCAAGGGCATCCGCTCGGTCCGCAACCCGAGCAACGTGCAGTACCTCCAGAGCGGTGCCCGCGGCTTCTACACGTGGTCGCCATCGGAACTTGTCCCTGAGAATCAGGTGCGGTGGAACGAATACTGGTTCAATGATTCTGCGCCCGGTTCGAACAACGGCCGCTCGTACGGCGTTGCGGGTGTGTCGTTTGCGAAGATGCGCAACCCGAACTGGGTCGTCTGGGCGATCGACGCCCTTGACGAGTTTCCCCGGCACCAGGACCGCGAGATCAAGCTCGGCGACGGATCCACCAGCGGTGGCCGTTCGGGCACCAACAACCTGCTCTTCGGCGATACCAGCGTGCGTCTGATGCCCTACACCGAGTACTACCTCATGGGCGACCCGTACGGCTCGTACGCTCAGTTCTGGAACTGGGGTCACCTGTACCCCTAACTGAATCGCGGCAAACAATGGGAGCACGCACATGTCAAGCATCCGAGACCAACTCAACGCCCGCCCATGGCTGGGATGGGCGTTCGCCGGTGTCGTTGTCCTCGCCTCTGTGGTCACGTTCATGCGTATGCGGTCGAGCGACGACGGCGCCATGAGCGGCGATGCGCTGACCGAGGAAGTGACCATCCGCTACACGGACACGGGCGAAACGGTGAGCATGCTACGCGGGCGCTTGACGCGCGAGCTTCTGGGCAAGGACGGATTGCTCGACCCGACGCAGGGCATCCGCAACCCGAAGACCGGCGAGCTGAGCGGTGTGCTCGTCAACGACAAGCAGTGGCAGAAGCTCGTCGCCGAGATCAACGCGCTGAAAGAAGACGCCGCGAAGAACAAGTCGGCATCGAACCGCTGACCGTGCCGCCGGAGTGTGATCGCCGCGCGCCGGGCCGGCGGTGAGTTCCTGCGCTGATCGGTACACTCTTCTTATGGCCAACGCTGCCGACATCTCACGCCGCGTAGTGCTGGGCGCCATGGGCGCCGCCGCGGCGGGCTTTGTCGCCTTTGGGCCGCGCGGCGGGGGTGACGATGCCCCAAAGGGCGCCGTGGTCATCGACTACTGGGAGAAGTGGACCGGGCACGAGGGGAAGGCGATGCAGCAGGTCGTTGACGAGTTCAACGGCTCGCAGCGCGACGTGTTCGTCCGCTACTTCGTCACCGGCAACATCGGGCAGAAGGCGTTGATCGCCATTGCCGGCGGCACGCCCCCCGACCTTGTGGGGCTGTGGAACTTCAACGTGCCGGCGTACGCCGAGAGCGGTGCGATCCTGCGGCTCGACGAACTGGCCGCACGCGAGGGGCTGCGGCTCGACCAGTACCGGCGCGGCATCCAGGAGGTGATGACCACCGGGCGCGGTGCCGATCGGAAGTGGTACGGCGTCGTCAACACCGCCGGCACGCTGGCGATGTACTACAACAAGAAGCTCTTCGCCGAGGCGGGGCTCGACCCGGCCCGGCCGCCGAGAACGATCGAGGAGCTCGAGTCGGCACACGCGGCGCTCACGAAGAGGAACGAGAGCGGGTCGGTCGTCCAGTCCGGGTTCCTTCATGGGGAGCCGGGGTGGTGGAGCTGGATCTGGGGGTACCACTTCGGCGCGAGCATCTTCGACGAAGTCACCGAGCGGGCGACCATCGACCTTCCCCAGCACGCGGCCGCCTACCGCTGGCTGCAGCGGACCGTGCGCGGCTTTGGTGGCACCGACACCGAGGCGGCCAAGGCGCTGGAGCTGTTCCGCCAGGGCTTTGGCAACTACAACACGCCGCAGAACGCGTTCCTGGCCGGCAAGGTCGCGATGGAGATCCAGGGTCCGTGGCTGGCGAACATGGTTGAAGAGTTCGCGCCGGGGCTGAACTACGGGGTAGCCCCGATGCCGTGCGCCGCTGACATCTACGACGTAGCGAACCCCGTGGCGCTGGTGGACACCGACGTGCTGTGCATCCCGCGCGGGGCCAAGCACCCAGAGGCAGCAATGAAGTTCATCGCTTTCACGCAGCGCCAGGATATCACCGAGCGGCTGGCGCTGGCCCACTGCAAGATCTGCCCGCTGGTGAAGGTGAGCGACGGGTTCTTCAAAGCGCACAAGAACCGCGGTCTTGCCGTGCACAACGCGCTGGCCGATTCGGCTCGCGCCTTCGTGGTGCCCAAGACGCGCGCGTGGCCGGAGATCAAGGACGACTTCGATGCCACTGTTCAGCGGATGTGGCGGCTGGAGGTTGAAGCGGACACAGCGCTGAAGGGTGTGCAGTCGCGGGCGCAAGGGTACATCGATCGGGTGGTAGAGCAACGGACGCGGCGGTACGGGGGGACTTGACGGCAGAAGGCAAGGGTTCAACGTTCACAGTTCAAATCTGGATCAGGCAGGAACGCGCAAAGCTGAAAGCTCAGACCTCAAATCAGGATGGCGCAGAACGCAGCAGCTGGTTGCGGCGGCACCGCCACACCTTTGCCGGGGTGGCGTGGTCAAGCCCCTGGCTGCTCGGCGGCATGGTCTTCGTGCTGCTGCCGATGGGGCTGAGCCTCTACTTCTCATTGACCGACTACTCGCTGCTGGAGTCGCCGGTGTGGGTGGGTGCTGGAAACTACCGGCGCCTGATGGACGACCCGCGGTTCTGGTTGAGCGTGCGGAACACGCTGCTTTTTGCGTTCGTTTTTATCCCCGCCGCGACGGCGCTGAGCCTCGTGCTGGCGGTCGCGCTGAGCGGCCGGCTGCGTGTCGGGAAGTTGGTGCAGGCGTGCATCTTCATCCCCACACTCGTGCCGATGGTGGCGACCGCGGTGGTCTTCTCCTGGCTGTTCAACGGCGAGTACGGGCTGGTGAACGCGGGGCTCCGGGCGATCGGCCTTGAAGGGCCGAGCTGGCTCACCAGCAGGGCGTGGGCGGTGCCCGCGCTGGTGCTGCTGAGCCTCTGGTCGATCGGGCAACAAGTGGTCGTCTACATCGCGGCGGTTCACGAGGTGCCCGCGGAGCTCCACGAGGCGGCCCGCCTTGACGGCATGAGCGTGGTCGGCCGGTTCTTCCGCGTGACGCTGCCGATGATCTCGCCGGTGGTGCTGTTCAACGTGATCGTGCTGACGATCAACACACTCCAGGTATTCGCCCAGCCGTACATCCTCTTCCGCACCAAGGACGGCCAGAACGACGCGGGCCTGTTCTACACGATGCACCTGTACGACAACGCGTTTGTGTACCAGCAGATGGGGTACGCCAGCGCCATGGCGTGGATCCAGCTCGTTGTCGTGCTGATTCTCACAGCGGCGATGTGGTGGGCCAGCAGGCGGTTCGTTCATTATCGAGCAGCATGAAGAAGTGGGAATTCAAACCCGGTGTGGCCGTGCTCTCGGTGGCGATGCTTGCGATTGCGCTCGCGTTTGTCATGCCGCTGCTCTGGATGATCAGCACGAGCGTGAAGCCTGAGAAGCAGGCCGCGAGCCAGGCGATCCGCCTCCTGCCCGATCCGGCGAGCAGCACGCTGCCGCAGGCGGCGGAGAACTACACAGCGGTCTGGCACGACAGCACCGTGCAGTTCCCGCTCTACCTGCGCAACACGCTGATCGTGGCGATGCTCTCCGTAGCGGGCATGACTCTCAGCAGCGCGGTTGTGGCCTACGGGCTGTCGCGCATCCGGTGGAAGGGACGCGGGGCGATGTTCGCGATCACACTGGCAACGATGATGATCCCGTTCCCGGTGCTGATGGTGCCGCTGTTTGCGATCTTCAAACAGCTCGGGTGGAACGGAACGCTCGCGCCGCTGTGGGTGCCGGCGTGGTTCGGCGGGGCGTTCAACATCTTCATGCTGCGACAGTTCTTCATGGGGATTCCCAAAGAGCTCGACGAAGCGGCACGGATCGACGGCATGGGGCACTGGGGGATCTTCTGGCGGATCATCGTCCCGCTCAGCAAGCCGGCACTGGCGGTGGTGGCCCTGTTCCACTTTGTCTACGTCTGGAACGACTTCATCGGGCCGCTGATCTATCTGCACCACCGCGATACCTACACACTCGCCCTCGGCCTGCAGCTTTACCAGAGCCAGGCGGGCCAGACGCCCTGGAACCTCCTGATGGCGGCGAGCACCCTGGTGGTCTTGCCTCTGGTGCTCCTGTTCATCGTGACGCAGGGCTCGTTCGTGCGGGGAATCTCCGCCGAGGGGCTCAAGGGCTGAGTGGGGCAGAGATGCCCCATCTGAAGGCGTGCACCACTTGAGCGGGGGCCAACCTCCCGCGCGAGCGGATTCCTGCCATTCAACCACGGCTGGTGCCTGCTAGCGGGGGTCACGTGGCAAAGTGAATTTGGGAAAGACCTTGCGTGGGGCGAGAATATCGGTACAATGTAAAGGCTTACTCGTGCGTATTTCGTCGCGTTTCGGCTGCGATCGGTTGGGGGGGCCGGTTCCATGCCTCATACTCATCGGTGTCCGACGACAGGAGCAGAACCATGCGGAAAATGTGCATAGCGGCGGTTGTCAGCGCGGCCGGGCTGGCGTGTGTTGCCCAAGGGCAGTTGAGCGACACGCTCACCAACGGCAGTTTCGAATTGACGTGGCAGCAGGCCGGCAGGCCCGTCAACGCACGCCCGGGCGACATTTTCGGGTTCACTGACAACAACGATCCGTCGGCAGACGTCAGCACGCTGTACTTCCACACCGGACAGCGCTCGATGACGATCGGTGCGATCGCGGGCAACGCGTTCCACGGGTACACGACCGACACGCTCGATTCGATGCCGCCGAACTTCACGTTCCTCTACTACGACGTGCCCGTCAGTTGGCAACTCGGAGACCTCGTGTGGTCGGTCTGGTTCATGATCCCCGCGGACCAGTCGCTGGGTGAGCCGCCGACACCGAACTGGCCCGTCGATGCGAACCCCGGGCAGGATTTCATGTGGCCCGAGGGCTTCGCGCCGGCGTCGATGAAGATCGACGTGAAGGGCGCCGGAAACGGCTTCCAGAACAACGCGGCGTACGACGGCTGGAACTTCGGCTTCCAGCGCGACGTGCGTGCGCAGGCCTCGCTGCAATGGGGCACCACTAACGGCATCTGGAACCAGCGCACCATCACGTGGCCCGCCCGCACCGCCACCCTCCAGGGATGGAAAGACCAGGTTGAGTCGAACGCGGCGGGCAACTACTCCCTCCCGGCACCCGGCACCTGGCCCAACCCGCCGGCGGGCCAGACCCGCTGGCCCGACCGCGCCAAGATCACGTTCGGACGGTTTAACCCGACGGCAACCGCCAGCGGCGGCGCGATCTACTACGACGACTTCACCTTCACGCAGTTGCCCGCGGGCCCTGCGCCCTGCGGCCCCGCCGATGTCGGCGGCCAGGGTGGCGTCCCCGGCGCTGACGGCGTGCTCGACAACAATGATTTCATCGTCTTCATCGACTACTTCTTCGCCAACAACCCGCTCGCCGACCGCGGCATCCAGGGCGGCGTTGCCGGATCTGACGGCTCGTGGGACAACAACGACTTCATCGTCTTCATCGATCAGTTCTTCAGCGGTTGTGCCGGATAACAACCGATGCCGGTCTCAGGCGCTGCCGACGGATAGAAAATCTGCATGATCAAGAGCGCGGCAGGTTGCCGCGCTCTTGCTTTTGAGTCCAACCGGGCCATGTTTGGGGTGCAGGCATCCCGGCACATCCTTTGACCGTACAAGTGTGATGACACGATCTGCTCAACCAATCCGGCGCGGTGCGATCGCGGGGCTGCTCGCGGCGGTGTGCGTGGCTTTGGCGGCAGCGGCCAACGCCGCGCCGGTGGTCGGCCCGTGGCCGGCCCCGACCGGGGTGGGTGAGAAGCAGGTCGCCGCCGCGGGGCTTGGCGGGCTCTGGGCAACCAGCGACGGCGCGACGATCGAAGTACGGGACGTCCGCCAGCAACTCCGCCTCAGCCGATCGCTGGCCGACGTTGCACCCTTGATCAGCGGTCTGAACACGGCGACCGCCCGCTTCGGGCGGCTCTGCTTCAGCGAGAGCGGGCGCCTGCTCTTTGTGGTCGTGCGCAGGCCTGTCGCAGGGAACCCAAGCGTTGCAAGGTACGACGACATCGTCCGAATGGACGTCGAAACGGGCGCGATGTCGCTGTTTGCAAGCACGGCCGTTGCACCCGCCCGAGCGAGCTCGGCCAGCGACGCGATGGTCCACTGGGGCGGAAGGCTGTACGCCGCTTCAGTCGGCGGCGTGTCGGTGCGCTCCGCGCAGCGAAACCAACTGACTGGCACCAGCCAAGGCGATGTTCAGACGCAGGCGGGTGTCGAAGTGGTCGCGATCACCATCGACCGGGTTGGCGGACTGCTGCTGGCGGTCGATGCGAACGGCGTGCTGTTCCGTGCCGCGCCGACGCCCGGCGTTGCGACACCGATCGGGAACGTAGGGACCGGCGTTGTGTCGATCGCCTTCTCTGAGCACTTCGGAGGGCCGGCGAACGGAGGCTTATACGTGGGGAACGCGGACGGTCGCGTGCGATTTGTTGCGGCCGCGTCAGTTCGCGGCAACCCGCCGGCCGCCTCGGTCGACTACACCACCGGCCCGGGCCCGCAGTCAGTCGCGGCCGGGGCCGACGGGAGCCTGCTGATCGGCGACACCACCGGTGTTCGCCGGGTGACCGACACGACGGACGTGCGGCTCGGCTTCGAGCATTGGCTGGAGGATGAGGTCCGCCAGCAGGTTGCCTTTGCAAAGGGGCTGATCTCACCGCAAGGTGAGCCCGCTGGCTGGGTGATCGACGGTGAGGTTGCCGTAGGGGGCACCCTCTTTCACCCCGCGACGCCCGACGGCGCCGCGTGGGTGGTGCTGATGCTGACCACCGCCGACGAGCTCTTCGGCGACCCTGATGCTCGCCCGCTGGTGCGCACGGTGCTGAAGCGGTATGCGGGTCAGGCGTCTGGCCCGGCACCGACGCGCAATGCTAACGGCATCTACCGGCACTGGATCGACCCGTTCACCGGAGGCGCAAAGAACGGCTGGGACCCCGAGTTCGCCACCATGAGCACGATGAAGATCGTCGCCGCGGCCGCGCGGGCCGGTGAGCACTTCTCACAGGATGCCCAGATCGTGAGCGCGGCCCGCCAGATCTGCTGCACGGTGAACAACTGGGACGGGTACGTCATCCCCAACGGCCGCTTCATGCTCCTCAAGGGGCTTGCTGGCGGGCCCGACAGCAACTCGTGGTCGCAGCCGTTCCACGAGGGGCTGATCTTCATGCAGCAGGCCGCGTTCTACGGGACGACCGACACGGCGTTGACGTACAACTCATGGCTCAACCGCGCAACGATGCCGAGCGCCTCGTTTATCAACGGCCGCAGCGTGGCAGGAACGTTCGGCGGGTTTGGCCCCGCGTTCATCTCGGTCTACCCAGCGCTGCTCGTTGACGACTACCGCGCTCAGAGCGACTGGCGCCAGCAGGTGGCCAACGTTTCTTCGTCGGCCGCGGCGTGGACCGACGACAACGCGCCGCGCTGGTTCACCGTCTTCTCCGCGGGAACGACCAAGCCGGAATGGGGCGGCTACCACGCCGACGCGATCAACAACTCGCCGGGAAACGTCGCCACGTTCACCGCGTTGTGCGGCCTCGCGGGCCGAGCGGACGGCTTGGGCGTGCGTGAGGCCACAGCTGCGTACCACGCGTACCGCACCGGCGCTCGTCAGTCGTTCCGCTCCGGCGCGAGCCTGCTTTACCGCCGATCGAACGTTGACCCGTCGTGGTTGCCGCCGGACGCTGGGCTGCCCGATGTATCGATGGGCGGGCTCGGCCTCGCCGAACTGCTCTCGCCCGGGCTCATCGACCGGCTCCTCGCCCGCGGGCTGCCGGTGTGCGGGGCGTGCACTGCGGACGTTGGCAGGCAGGGCGGCGTCACGGGTCCCGACGGACTGCTGGACAACAACGACTTCATCGTCTTCATCAACGCGTTCTTCAATGGCGACAGGCTGATTGCCGACGTGGGGATGCAAGGCGGCGTCAGCGGCGGGGACGGCGTGCTCGACAACAACGACTTCATCGCGTTCATCGACGCGTTCTTCGCCGGCTGTCAGCCGTGATCGACGGGTGCGCACCTGTGCCGCGGAGTCTCAACTCGCGAGCGAGTCCCGGGAAGGGTCGATCCCGAGCAACTTCATCTTCTTGTAGAGCGTTGTGCGGTTGATGTTGAGGGCCTCTGCAGCCTTGACGCGGTTCCAATTCGACGCCTTGAGAGCGTTGAGGATGATTTGCTTTTCGGGCTCTTTGAGCGCATCTCCCAGGCTCTGCGCATCGGCTGATGTGTGCACCGCGTGCAGGCCGGGCCCGATCCGCGCCAGTGGGGGCGCGCAAACATGCCCCGTGACATGCGCTGGCGACACGACGTGCTTGGGGAGGTCGTCGGTGTGGATCGTGGGCGAGCGCGTCAGCACGCACGCCCGCTCGACGATGTTGGACAGCTCGCGCACGTTGCCGGGGTACGGGTGGCGGCGGAGCGCATCCATCGCCGCGGCGTCGAAGCCGACGATGGTCTTACCCATCGATGCCGCGTGCTGGCGCAGGAAGTGCTCAGCGAGCGCCGGGATGTCGCTGATCCGCTCGCGCAGCGGGGGCAGCTCGATCATGACGACGTTCACGCGGTAGTACAGGTCCTGCCGGAAGCGACCCTGGGCGACCAGGTCCTCCAGCGGCTGGTTGCTGGCGAGGATCACACGCACGTCGGTTTCGATCGTCACGTTGCCGCCGACGGGCTCGAACCGCTTCTCCTGCAGCACGCGCAGCAGCTTCAGCTGCATGCCCGGCGAGGCGCTGTTGATCTCGTCGAGGAAGAGCGTCCCGCCGTCGGCCGCGAGGAACTTGCCGACCTTGTCGGCGTGCGCACCGGTAAACGCCCCCTTGACGTGCCCGAAGAGTTCAGACTCCAGGAGCGTCTCGGGGATCGAGCCGCAGGCGAGCTCAACGAACGGCTTGGCGCGGCGTGGCGACCGCAGGTGGATCGCGTGGGCGACGAGGCTCTTGCCCACGCCGCTCTCGCCCGACATGAGCACGGTTGTCTTGGTGGGCGCGACCGCCTCGATCAGGTCGTAAGTGCGGAGCATGCGGGCGTCAGCGCCCACGATGTTCTCAAGGCCAAAGCGTGAGTCGAGCTGCTGTTTGAGCGACCGGTTCTCCGCCTGCAAGGCCTGTTGACGCAGCGCACGCTCCAAAGCGATGCGCAGCTCATCGTCAACCACGGGCTTGGTTAGGTAGTCCGCCGCCCCGAGCCGCACCGCTTGCACGGCGCTCTCAATAGTCCCGTAACCGGTGAGCATCAGCACGCTTGTGCCCGGGTGCTCGGCGCCGATGCGTTTGAGCAGGTCCATCCCGTTCATCTGCGGCATCGCGACGTCAACGATCGCAACGGCGAACGGGTTGGGCCGTGCGGGCGAGCCGCCCTCGGTCCCCTGCTCCGCCTTGGCGATGATGTCCAGAGCCTCTGCGCCGCTGGAGGCGGTCGCCACGCTGAAGCTCTCGGCCGCAAGAAACTCAGCAAGACTCTCGGCGACGATGGGGTCATCGTCTACAACCAGGATTCGAGCCGGCGGCTGCGCTGCGGGATGCGGTGTGCTTGAGGGCAAGGCTGACTCCGAGAAGTTCGCAAGGTGTGCACGAGAGCGAGAGGGCGCGGAACGGAACTGGGCTGCCGTCAGCCGATCGGCTGAGCGGGGCTCTCCATCTCCAAGGCCGGGAACGAGACGGCGAGCGTTGCGCCGACGCCCTTAGGGCCGCTGCGCAGCTCGATGCTCCCGCCGATGCCCTCCACAATCTGACGGCTCAGCGCCAGCCCGATACCAACGCCGCCCGGCTTGGTGCTGAACGCGGGCTCAAAGACGATGCTCTCGCGTCCTTCCGGCAGCGGGGGTGGGCCGAGCCCGCTGTCTGAGATCTCAAGCCAGACGAACTGACGCGTTGACGATTCCGGATCGGCACCCGGGCGGCACTCCACCCAGCCGGTTACCGAGATCGTGCCCTTTGACTCTCCGGATGCAACGATGGACTCCAGCGCGTTGCGCAGCGCGTTCACAACAACGGTGTAAAGGTGCCCCGGCGGGAGCGTGCGGAACGACGGATCAAGGTCCGTCTCGATCGTCACGCCGCGGTCGGTTGCCAGCGGCTCCATGATCCCCACCGCGTACTGCACCGCATCGGCGAGCGTTGCGTTGAACGACGCCTGTAGCCAGTGCATCGGCGCTGCGCCCGCCGCGTGCCGGATCGCATCGGCCATGCGTTCCAGAGCGGCCTGCACGGTGCGCAGCCGGTCGGCGATGTTGTCGGTCTCCCGGCGGACGGTCACGCCCTCGTCAACGTTCCGCAGCGCGAGCCCGATGTGCCTCATCGAACCGTCGACCAGGCCCGACAGCTCGTGCACCAGCAGCCCGAGCCTGTCGGCAACGAGGTCGGGTTCAGCCGGTCGGCGCCACGGTTTCGGGGCCGGCGTGCGCGTAGGCCGCAGGCCGCCGCCCTCGCCCGGGGGGCGTGAAGATGGAGGGAGTCCGCTCATGCTGTTGATAATCGACCACACCGCGACGCCGCGGCAAGGGAGTGTGGCGAAAATACGACAACCGCGGGTCAGTCTGTAACGGTTGGGTGTTGCGGAGAGGCAACACCGCGCACGATCGTGCGGCGCCGAGGCCCGTGCCACGCCTCCGCGCTTATGGGACGTGCTGCCAGAGCAATCGCCCGGGGTCACTGTTCTTCAGAGCAAACAGCAGCATGGTCAGCGCGGTCGTGCACGAACGGGTGCGCACATCGTGGCGATCGCCCGTGAAGCGGAAGCACCGCGCGTCAACAGCCAGCGGGCCCGGCCCGCGCGCCGCGCGTGCGATCCAGACCATTCCAACGGGCTTGTCGATCGTCGCGCCACCCGGGCCGGCGATGCCGGTAACCGCCAAGGCGTGCGTCGCGCCGGTCGCCGCGAGGCCTCCCAGGGCCATCGCTGTGGCTGTCTCGCGGCTCACAGCACCGTGCGACTCGATGGTGGCTTTCGGTACGGCCGCGAGCGCGACCTTGAGCTCGTCGGCATAGGTCACCGCGCCGCCCAGGTATGCGTCCGACGAACCGGTGATCGCAGTGAGCATCTGACCGAGCATTCCGCCAGAGCACGACTCGACCGTCGCGAGCGTCTGCCCGCCGCGCCGCAGTGTGTCGAGCACCGCGGCGCAGAGAAGCTCGTTCGCGGGCCGGTCCGAGGCGGGGGCTTCGGCGATGACGTGCGGACCGAGCAGGTCACGCACGGCCGCGAGCGCTGCGTCAAAGCGCTTGGCAAGGTCGGGGGTGAGCTCCCCCTCGGCGCGGGCGCGGATCGTGAGGATGCCCCCACTGGCTGTCAAGTTGACGGTGATGTCGCGGCCACGCTGCGTGAGTTCCCGCAGCCGGTCGGCCGCGTCCGCCTCGGGGATCCCTGCCGCGTAAACAAGGTGAGCACACACGCCGCAGCGCGGGTCGGGGCGCAGCCGCGGTTCAACGTGGTCGCGCCACATCGGGCGGAGTTCACCCGGGGGGCCGGGGAGGCAGAAGAGGTCGGCCGAGCCGGTCGCGGCGTACAGGCCCGGCGCCGTCCCCACGGTGTTGGCGAGCGTGACCGCCCGCGTCGGACGCTGAGCCTGCCGCAGTTGCCGCTCGGTGACCGCCTTCCCGCGTGCGGTGAGATACGCAGTGAGCTGATCCGCGACGGCTTCGTCGGTGGTCAGCGCGTCTTTAGTCAGGTAGCAGACCGCCTGACGCGTGAGGTCGCCGTCGGTCGCCCCGAGACCGCCGGACATCACCACCAGCGGGGCAGCGGCGCACAGCCGCGCGAGCGTGGCGGAGAGAACATCAAGGTCGTCGCCGACCGTCGCCGCCTCCACTACGCGGATGCCGCGGTCGCTCAACCGCTCGGCGAGCCACCGGGTGTTGGTGTCCTGCAACTGGCCCATCACCAGTTCATCACCGGTAGAGAGGATCGCTGCGTGGGTGTGCGGCTGGCTGTTCATCGATGGTCCGCGAGCGTGCTACGGGTGACGGTAGAACCCGGTGGAACTGTCGGCGACGTAGTGCACCGCGACCACTGTCGCCGGCTTGGCAACGCCGAGGGGACGCCCCGCCACGAGCACGATCGGATCGCCCTGCGCCACCCACTCCCGCCGAAGAAGGTCGCTGTCGATCGATTTGTTCCACTCACTGAGCGACGAGTCAGGAGGTGGCTCGGCAAGCAGCGGGACCACGCCGCGGAGGAGGGCCATCCGGCGCGTTGACCGCTCGCTGCTGCTGTAGGCGATGATCGGCACGTCAAAGCCCGTCTGGCTCAGGTAGCGCGCCGTGCCGCCGCGCTGGCTCCAGCAGACGATGAGCTTCGCGCCGATATCCCTGGCGATATGCCAGACGCCGTGGGCGAGCGCGGCGGTTGATTGCCGAGCGATCAACGCGTCCGAGGGTGGGGTTGCCGCGCTCGGCTGGGTGCGTGCCCACTCCTCGGTCCGACCGATGATGCGGCGCATCGTCTCAACCGCCAGAACGGGGTACTGCCCGGTCGCGCTCTCGGCGCTGAGCATCACGGCGTCGGCCCTGTCGGTGATCGCCGTCGCCACGTCGCTCGCTTCGGCCCGCGTCGGGCTGGGCGCATTGATCATGCTCTCGAGCATCTGCGTTGCCACGATGCACGGCTTGCCGAAGCGGCTGGCCGCTTCGATAATCTTCTTCTGAACGATCGGGACCATCGCGATGTCCATCTCAACGCCCAGGTCCCCGCGCGCAACCATGAGGCCGTCGGCCTCCCGGGCGATCGCGTCGATGTTCAGCACGGCCTGCGGCTTCTCGATCTTCGCGATCACCGGGATGGCGGCGCCGTACGCGATGTTGCCGGCGACCCCATCCACTGAGCACATCGAGGCGAGGCGCTGGCGCAGCAGCTGCACCTCGTCGGCGGTGCGCACAAACGAGAGCGCGAGAAAGTCAAGCCCGTGTCGAACGGCCCACTCGACGCACTGCCAGTCCCGCTCGGTGAGCGCAGGGATCGAGATGTCGGTCTGCGGGAGGTTGATCCCCTTGTTGCTCGTGACGAGCCCGCCGGTGGTGACGCGGCACCGCAGCGCGGTGGGCGGGTCGTCGCTCACCCGCTCGATCGCCACCGCGCGGATCGCGCCGTCGTTGATGAGCACACGGTGCCCCGGCTGCACATCCCGCGCCAAGCCGGCGTAGCCGCAGTGCAGACGCGCGGGGTGCCGCTCGCCCCCCGGCTCGGCCGAAGCGCACATTGGGTCGATCAGGAAGTCGTGGCCCGTTTCGAGCGTGATGCCCGGGTCAGGCACCTTGCCGACGCGGATCTTGGGGCCGGGCAGGTCCCCAAGAACCGCGATGCACGATCCCTTCTCCTGGGCCACCGTGCGGATGATCTCCAGCCGCCGGCGGTGGTCCTCGAAGGTGCCGTGGGAGAAGTTCATCCGGAAGACCGCCACCCCCGCGTCGATCAACTTGGCGACGAGTTCCGGCGTATCGCTGGCCGGCCCGATGGTGGCGACGATCGACGCAAGCGTGGGGCGGACGGGCGTCATGATGGTGAGCGTAGCGGCAACTGAGCGGCCGACGTACGCTCGGCGGGCTGAACCAGGCGGACAAACCCCTCGATCGCCTCGTACTCGGCCAGCCCCAGCTTGTCGAAGAGCCGCGCGGTGTTGCGGTTGCGCTCCTCGGCACGCTGCCAGAACTCCCGGACGTCGCTGGGCCCCGGAAAAAGGGCGGAGTCCTTCTGGCTCTCGTGCTTGAAGATCGCCGCCCGCTTGCGACGGACCTCGCTGGGCGCCAGCGGCACGGCCATCTCGATCTCTTCGGCCCCCCACTCCTGCCACGCCCCGCGGTAGAGCCAGACCTGGCAATCCCGCACCCACGGATCGTCTTTCACCGCTTCGAGCGCACGGGTGATCGCGGCGAGGCAGACGCGGTGCGTGCCGTGCGGATCGCTCAGGTCTCCCGCGGCGTACACCTGGTGCGGCCGCACCCGGCGGAGCAGTTCGACGGTGATCCGCACATCCTCGTCGCCGAGCGGCTTCTTACGGACACGCCCCGTTTCATAGAACGGCAAGTCGAGAAAGTGGATGTTCTGCGGTTTGACGCCCGAATAGCGGGCGGCCGCGCGGGCCTCGGTGCGGCGGATGAGCCCCTTGATCTGCTGCAGCTCGGGGCTGTCGGGCTGGCCGGGTTGCTTGTGCGTGATGAACTCCTCAATCGCCGCCTCCAGCCGCTCGGCGAACGCACGCCCGAGGCTCGGGAACGCCTGCGCAAACTCACGCACAAAGTCCGCGTGACGCATCGCCGACTCGTCCCACACGGCGATGTTGCCGCTGGTCTGGTACGCGACGTGCACATCGTGCCCCTGCTCGCAGAGCCTGATGAACGTGCCGCCCATGCTGATCACGTCGTCGTCGGGGTGCGGGCTGAACACGACGACTCGCTTGGGGAACGGGCCGTCCGCCGCGCCGGCGGCGGATGCGCCCGCGTCCGCTGCCGGCTTTCCGCCCGGCCAGCCGGTGATGGTGCGCGAAAGCGTTCTGAAGACCTCTATGTTGATGTCGTAGGCGCCGCCGTCCTCTCCGCGCGCCGTCAGCAGGTCCTGCAGGTGGTGCTCGTTGTAATCCTCGTCGGTCAGCTTGAGGATCGGCTTGTCGACGTGGCGGGCCAGCCAGATCACCGCGCTCCTGGTCATCCGGTCGGACCAGTGCGGCACACGTTCCAGCCGCCAGGGTGTGCAGATGCGCGTGAGTTCCGCAGCACTGGCGCTGTCGAGCAGCGCCACCGTGTTGGGGTGGTCCTGCAGGTGGCTCGCCGCGATCGTTGACGTCGGCTCCTCCTCGACCGTTCGGCGCACGATCGCCGCCTTGTGCTCGCCGAAGGCGATCAGCAGGATCCGCCGGGCGTTCAGGATCGTGCCCACGCCCATAGTGATCGCGCGCCGGGGGACGTTGCTCTCGCCGAAGAAATCACTGGCCGCGTCGGCGCGCGTCACGCGGTCGAGCGTGATCAACCGCGTGCGGCTGTCGCGCGGCGAGCCGGGCTCGTTGAACCCGATGTGCCCGGTACGGCCGATCCCCAGCAACTGGATGTCGATCCCACCGGCCGCCTCGATCGCCCGCTCGTACGCGGCGCAGTGATCGGCCACCGCCTCCGCCGCGCACGTGCCGTCGGGAACGTGCGTGTTGGCCGGGTCGATGTCGACCCGGTCGAAGAAGTTCTCCCGCATGAACCGCCTGTAGCTCTGCAGGTCGGCCGGGCCCATCGGCCAGTACTCGTCGAGGTTGAACGTCACCACGTTGGCGAAGCTGAGCCCCTCGCGCTCGTGCAGCCGGACGAGCTCCTCGTAGACCCCAAGCGGCGTTGAGCCCGTCGCCAGACCGAGCACGGCGGTGCGTCCCTCCGCTCGCCGTGCTCGGATCAAGCCGGCGATCTCGGCCGCGGCCTGAGCGTTCGCGCCCGCACTCTGTGAATATACCCGCACCGGCAACCGCTCAGGGTTGCCGCGGTCAATCGAGCGTACCAGCAGACTCTCCATGTCCGGCATCTCCACGCGCCCCCGGCTGTCCCGCCACCAACAGCGGGTGAGGTTTGCTATTCTCACCCGCAGCGGCGCGGGTTGCAAGCCTCCACCAGCGCCGAGACCGCTCAGGTGGGGCTGACCCGTTCGCGATGGACCACTATGCCCACACTCGGCCTCTGCTCCTGGTCGCTCCACCCCGCCACCGTCGATGAACTGGTCGACCGCGTGCGTGCGTGCGGCCTCAGCGCCGTGCAGCTCGCCCTCACGCCCATCGCCGAAGGCCAGTGGGACGAGCACCGCACGGCCGACACACTGCAAGCCGCGGGGATCAAGGTGCTCTCGGGCATGCTCGCGACAATCGGTGAGGACTACTCCACCCTTGAATCCATCCGCCGCACCGGAGGCGTACGCTCCGACGAACACTGGAAGGCCAACCTCGAGCGTGCACGCAAGGTGGCCGACACCGCGCACCGCATGAACCTGCGACTGGTCACGTTCCACGCCGGGTTCCTCCCCCACGAACCCGCCGACCCGCTGCGCCGCGTGATGCTCGACCGGCTGCGCCAGATCGGAGCGGTCTTCGCCCAGCGGGGCGTAAGCGTCGCCTTTGAGACCGGCCAGGAGTCCGCCGCCACGCTTGTTGACGTCATGCGCGAGCTCGACGCCGGGCACATGGGCGTGAACTTTGACCCCGCCAACATGATCCTCTACGGCATGGGCGACCCCATCGAGTCTCTGGGCCAGCTGGCGCCGTGGGTGAAACAGGTGCACGTGAAGGACGCGGTTGCCACCAGCACGCCGGGCACATGGGGACGCGAGACGCCCGCGGGGCAGGGCGCCGTGGATTGGAAAGCCTTCTTCACCTTTGTCAGCCGCTCGCTGCCGCACGTTGACGCCGTGATCGAGCGTGAGGCGGGTGAGAAGCGCGTAGACGACGTCAAGACTGCGGCCGATCTGGTCCGCACGTTCTACACCGGCGTTCAGGGGTGACCAGCGTGAGCGACTCAACGATCGGTGTCGGCGTCATCGGCATGGGCTTCATGGGGGCAACGCACATCAAGGCGTACCAGGCCGCGGCGGCCGACGGCTTCGCCTGCGCGCTCGTCGCCGTGAGCGACCCGAACCCCCAGCGGCTTACCGGTGCGCCGGCGGGCGGGGGCAACATCGGCCCGGCGATCAGCGACCGCCTCTTCGACCCGGCGGTTGTACGCGGGTACGAGCGTGCCGACGACCTGCTCGCCGATGCGGCCGTCTCGCTGGTGAGCATCTGCACCCCGACCGATACGCACGTTGATCTCGCTATCGCCGCGCTGCAGGCCGGCAAGCACGTGTTGCTTGAAAAACCCGTCGCACTCGCTTCAAGCGACGTCGCAAGGCTCGTCGCCGCCGCGCGAAACGCCAACACCCTCTGCATGCCCGCGATGTGCATGCGCTTCTGGCCGGGGTGGACGTTTCTGCGTGAGGCCTGCCGCGACGCACGCTACGGCAAGCTGCGGGCCCTGAGCATGCACCGGCTCGGCAGCGGGCCGACGTGGTCGAAGGAGTTCTACAAAGACGTCGCGCGCTCCGGCGGTGCGCTCGTCGATCAGCACATCCACGACACCGACTTCGTCGTGCACCTGCTCGGCGCGCCGACTTCCGTCCGCAGCAGCGGCGGGCCGATACACCTGCAGACCATCTACGACTTCCCCAGCATGCCCGGCGTGAGCGTGAGCGCAGAAGGGTCGTGGGCGATGGACCCGGCATTCGGCTACCGCATGCGCTACCTCGCGGCCTTCGAGAGGGCCACCGTTGAGTTCGATCTGGTCTCAACCCCCACCGTCACCATCTATGCCGACGGCGCCAGGACGCACCCGCCGCTGCCGCCCGGCACGGGGTACGACGGCCAGGTCCGCCACCTGCTCAGCGCGATCGCCAGCGCCTCGCGCAACCTCGACGCGACGGTCAACGAAGCCGTGACCGTGGCAAGGGTGCTCGAGGCTGAACTCCGCAGCACCCAGACCGGTGCTGCCGTTTCGCTCTGAGCAATCCGACCTCGCCCGCAAGCGGCGGATTCAATCCTGCCAGCGGACGCGACGCGTATCGCCGATGATCTCCAGCGGCCAAGACCCGTGGTGCACAATCAGCGTGACGCCGCGCCCCTGAATGAGCGCATTCCCAAGGCCACCCGTCCCCTGCACCGAGCCCGCCGTGCCCGCGGCATCAACGTACGCACCATCATCACCGATCGCCGTCACGACAGCGCCACCCACCACCCCAACGCCCGTGCGCGGATCGACGATGTGCGAGTACCGAATCCCCATAATTTCCACAAACTGCTCGGCGTCGCCCGACGTCGAGACACACGCGTGCGCAACTACAAGCGTGCCGACGACCCGCTCGCTCTGGTCGCTGCGCACCTGGATGCGCCAGCCTCCCGTTCCAGACGGCGCTGCGCCCGCGTAGACATCGCCCGCCAAGGCCACCAGGCAGCGCGTCAGGCCGAGCTCTTCCAGCACCAGGCCCGCCTCGCGCGCCGCGTACCCCTTGGCGATGCCCCCCATGTCCAGGGTCATGCCGGCCTTCAGCAGGCGCACCCGTGGTGGCGATCGCTCCACCTCCACCGCCTCCCAACCGATCAGCTCCAGCGCAGCCCTCACGCGCGCTCGCCCAGGCATCTGGCCAGTTGCCCGCGCTTCGCGCCACAATTTCACCGCGGGACCAACGGTCACATCGAACGCCCCATCCGTCCGCTGAGAGACATCCCGCGCCACCGACAGCAACTCCGCCAGATCATGGCTCACAGGGTGCCACTCACCGATCGGCGCCTCCCCGCACAGCCGCATCAATTCGCTGCCGGGCCGGTAGTCGCTGGCAACCTGCTCGATCTCCGCCATCCGCTCGTACGCGGCCGCAGCGCCCCGTAGGGCCGTTTCCCGAGAACCGGCCTCAACCACGATTGTGGCAGAAACCCCCATGGTCACTCGTGTAAACTGAAACCGCTCCATCGGAGGAGCCGTACACCCACCCGCGCCGACCGCGACCAGTCCCAACAGCAGCCTCAGCAGACTCCTTAACACCATGAACTCCTCTGCGTCAGCCCGCCTGAACCACCGCAACCGTTCCGCCGAGCGTATCGCGCTCGCGCTGCTGCTCGCCGCCGCCACCGCTTCCGCCGCTGAGCCCCCCACGGGCATTGCCACCCCACCCGCCACCCCAGCCCAGCCGGCCCCGCAGCTGGTGGCCTTCTCGCAGGAGGTCCCCGTCGCGGCGTACAAGATCGAGATGCTCCCCATCCCCGGCTCAGCGCCGGGTGCCACAGGTGAGGAGCCGATCAAGCCGTTCTACATGTCAAAGACCGAGCTCGGCTGGGAGGCGTTTGACGTTTACATCTACCGGCTCGACGAAGAAGCCGGCAAGGGTCCAAAAGACGCCGACGCCGTCACCCGCCCCAGCAAGCCCTACCTACCCCCCGACCGCGGCTTCGGGCACGAGGGGTACGCCGCGATCAGCATGTCGCACAAGAACGCCACCGAGTTCTGCAAGTGGCTCTCGCTGCAGACCGGACGCAGCTACCGCCTGCCTACCGAGGACGAGTGGGAGCACGCCGCGCGCGCCGGCGCACCGGCGAGCAGCCCGACCGGCAACGCCGTCCCACAGGGCGCCACTCTCGCCGACTGCGCCTGGTTCGCAGCCAACGCGGCCGACACACCCCACCCTGTCGGCAAGAAGCGCCCCAACGCGTGGGGCCTTTGCGACATGCTCGGCAACGCGGCCGAGTGGGTCACCGACAAAGAGGGCAAGCCGGTCGCCAAGGGTGGCTCCTTCCGCGACCCGGCCGAAAAGCTCACGATCGCCGCCCGCGTGCCGATGGACCGAGCCTGGAACGCCAGCGACCCGCAGATCCCCAAGAGCAAGTGGTGGCTCTCCGATGGCCCGCACATCGGATTCCGCATCGTGTGCGACGCAGCCCCCCCCGTCCCCTCCACCGCTCCCGCAGCACCCGTTGCCCCCACTCCACCCGCCGCAACCACCCCGGCCATCACACAGCCGCAACCGGAGAAACACCCATGACGACGCCAACCTCCCCTAGCGCTGAGTTCTCCCGCCGCGGTGTGCTCGCCGCCGGAGTGGCCGCCGCCGCGGGCCTGGCCGCCG